>NZ_JBTLNE010000012.1:0-72582 GCF_054457435.1 Halovulum sp. GXIMD14793
ACGCTTTGAACAAAAGCCCATAGATTGCCCGCTTGTTCCAGAGGGCGATCTGCGCGATCTCCGCGGGCAGCGTAAAGACTACATGGCAGTACTCAACTGGCAGCAGGTCTTCTGAACGCCACAGGATTCAATAATTGTAAGTGGCCACATAGCTAATTTTCCGAACACACCGCTTTTGGGATGAAGCAGACCTTTCACCAGCACGCAGCGAAGGTCTTGAACGAGCCCGAGGACGAAGCCGCTACTGCGGCAGGGGCGCGTGTGGTGAGGTTGGCGCGTTGATCTGAGTATCGTGATTTTGGAAATGGGCGCGTCTGTCTGACGATTGGGACCTCTCAATCAACGGACAGGAGGATCCCATGGTGGATCAAAAGACCACGCCACTGCGCGAACGGATGATAGAAGATATGCGGATCAAAGGCCTGGGGGGAGAGCTCCCAGAAAGCGCATATTCGGGCGGTTCGCTATTTGGCAGAGTTTTCAGCCGCTCACCCGACACGGCGACTGCGGAAGACCTGCGCGCCTATCAGCTTCACATGGTGAACACGAACGTCACGCCATCAACGTACAACGCGCGGCTCGTTGGGTTGCGCTTCTTTTCGAGACGACATGCCAGAAGCCCGAGATGAAGCAGTGTCTGCACTTCCGCACGGAACCGCGCAGACTGCCTGTCGTGCTGAGTATCGAGGAAGTGTTCGAGTTGCTGAACCCGGGTTCTTTCTACATGTGCACGTTCTATCACGGCTGTTCAGGAGGTTGTTGCTGGAAGGTCTGATGGCCTTGCACGGTGCAGGACAGCTGAAGTTCTTCGCCGACCTTGCTGGATTGGCAGATGCCAGCACCTTCGCCGAATGGATGGCTCCACTGCGCAAAGTCGACTGGGTCGTGTATGCCAAACCGCCATTTGGTGGGCCCGAGGGGAGTGTCCTGAACTTTGTGTATCTGGCCCGGCCCATGCGGTTTCAGATACTCCTAAAGTGATGCGTCGCGGATAACGGATCAGAACCCCGACAAAAGCAGTTTTTGCACCGTTGCTTTGTTCAGATATCCCGTCGATGGCAGGTTGGCTCGCTTCTGGTATGAAGCAATCGCCCGGCGGGTCTGGTCGGTTATCTTGCCGTCCGCGGACCCCACATTATAGCCCATCGTCGCAAGCCGCAGTTCCAGAACAGCGATGCTTGCCCCGTTCAAACCCAGGGCGCGTTCCTCGGCCAACAGGCGGCTGGTATCGCGGCCTCGCTTATTTTCAATCCGCTCCCGCGCGTTGCTGACATAGCGCCCCTGCGGGAAGCGGCGGATGTAGCTTTCGAATGCCTCGATCGTGTTGGCATCCTTGGCCGCATTCCAGGCGTCACGATCCTCCCGTTCGGCCCGGCTGAGCCTTGCATCCTCGATCCGCTTCAACTCATCTTTTGCTTCTTTTGCATGTGCGCCGTTGGGATACTTATCGAGATAGCGTCTGAGGTCATCCTCAAGATAGCTGGCACCGGTTCGCGACCAGTAGTCATCATCTGCAAACCGGGCGCGCCGCTCTTCCTCGCGAATCTCGGCCTGGCGGATTTCCACGTCGCGATCCAGCCGGCGCAGCTGCGGCGCGGTCAGATATCCCGTCGGCTCAAAACGCGTGCTGCGCTGCCATTTCTGTATGGCCGCCCGGGTGCCGCGTCCGAAGATACCGTCAATGCCGCGTGTATCGAACCCAAGCACCGTAAGTTTGCGCTGTATCTCGCGCCGCTCGCCGCGGTTCAGTTGCAGCGCCTCTTCGTCCAACTGGCCCGGATTAGCCTCCAGCAACCGCCGCGCCTCATCGGCATGTGCGCCATTGGGGAACCGCTCAAGATAAGCCCGGATCATCAGTTCTGAACGCGATTCACTGGCCAGCGACCACATCGTCTCTTCAGCAGAACTGCCGCCGCCCGGGGTAGAGCCGACCAGCCGCGTGCCGGGTGTCGCCCGGCCGGTGAAGCGGACATTTTGCCTGCGCTCTGCCACCTCAGCGACGTCCTTGCCATCTTTGAGCAGATCGTCCCGCACCGCGTCGGTCACAGCCCGGTGGGGGCCATAAATGGCAAGGATATCCTCAGGGAATGTCAATGCGCTGAGGTCTGCAGGATGGTCCGAAAGCGCCCGGCGCGGGCTGGGGGCAATACCCAGAACCACCGCGCCGTTGTCTTCCCGCGCTTTGGCAAGGCTGATCAGCGTGCCCAGCGGAATGGTCTTCAAAGTCAGGCCAAGGGTCTTTTGCGTATCCACGTCATCGGGCACCAGAAACACCTGATCGCCAAAGGACACCGCATTCCCGGTGAAATGCAGAACAACCCGACCCTCGGAATCCTCGTCCATGGCGGTTTCCAGCTGCACCAGAAGTTCGCGCATCCGCTCAAGGTTAATCCCCTCACCCTCAAAGACGCGGTATCCCTTTTGCAGATAGGATTCGACGATCTTTTCATGACTGATCGCGATGCTGCGATAATCATCGCGCCCCGATGTATTCGGATTGCTGATGATTAAAGCCATGTCGTTGGCCAGGACGGGTGTTGCAAACAGCGCAAGCAGCGACAGAACGGCGCGTTTCATAAAAGGGTCCCTCCATACCTTTTGACGTTCATTGTGCATGCGGCCAGGCAGAGCTCAACTCACATCACGCAACACCCTGTTACAACAGGTTTGTGTCAGTCATAATTCCGCTGATCATCAATCACTTTACCGTCATTGGGCAGGCTGTCCTTGGCCACGATCTCAACCTTGCTCCGCAATTTGAGGATATCGGCGACCGACGCCTCAAGGGCTGCGATATCACCCTGCCCTTCGATCTGGACATGCATTACGTCCTGTTCGCCCTCGCGGGTTACCGTGACGCGTGCCTTGCTCAGATCATTGCGGCGCACAAACTCCGCCACCTGTTCGGGGCGCACGAACATGCCCTTGATCTTGGTCGCCTGATCCGCGCGGCCCATCCAGCCCTTGATCCGTGTGTTGGTGCGCCCGCAGGGGCTTTCGCCCGGCAGAATGGCGGACAAATCGCCGGTGGCAAATCGGATCAGCGGATAGTCGGGGTTCAGCGCGGTCACCAGAACCTCGCCCACCTCGCCTTCGGGCACAGGATCACCCGTGCCGGGACGGACGATCTCAACGATCACGCCCTCGTCAAGGACCATGCCCTCCTGCGCCTCTGACTCGTAAGCAATCAGGCCGACATCAGCGGTGGCATAGCATTGCGTGCAGGCGATCCCGCGATCCGCATAGCTTTGCCGCAGGGAGGGAAACAGCGCCCCACCCGAAACCGTGGCCTTGGTAATCGACAGGGTCAGGCCCAAATCCTCCGCCTTTTCCAGCAGCGAGTTCAGATAGTCCGGCGTTCCGGCATAGGCAGTTGCCCCCAAGGCCGCTGCCGCCTGCACCTGCATCTCGGTCTGGCCGATCCCAGCGGGGATAATGGTCGCCCCCACGGCCTTGGCGGCATTCTCGAACATCATTCCGGCGGGCGTCAGGTGGTAAGAGAAACAGTTCTGCACAATATCACCCTTGCCAATCCCGGCAGCGTTCAAAAACCGCCCCAACCGCCACCAATCTACACTATCCCCACCCGGCTCAAAAATCGGACCCGGGGACATAAACAGATGCTTGAACCCTGTGGCCGGGATCACCGAAAACCCACCCAGCGGCGGTTGCGCCTTTTGTGCGGCCCCAAGCTCGGACTTTCGCAAAACAGGCAGCTTGGCCAGATCTTCCGGGCCATGAATATAGTCTGCATCAAACCCATCGAGATGCGCAGCCAGCCCCAGTGCGGTGGCTAGTCCCTTACCAAGAATTTCGCGCAGTTCTGCAAACTGCGCCGCCTGTCGCGCCGACGGATCGCGGGTTTCAAGCACTTCGTAGTTTACCATGTGACTTCCTCAGCTTGCTTCTCACCCGACGGCGAACATAGTTGTGGGAGACCATATCATGATCCCAGTTTGAATGGTGCGAATACAGCCAATCCGCGCAGGCGCTTCGCTCTTCTCTAGATGAGAAATCATCGTCATAGAACTTAACCAGCATGACAGACAGAACCTTGTCCTTGGCAGTGGTGGACTTAGCCCGCGGCCAAAGCATCATCAGGACATCAAAAGTGAGGAAGGTGAGCATCAGGTCCTCATCCTGTTGATAGAAAAACCGTTGGTCGTTGTCTATCCATTCTCCCAGTATCTCGTCATCCAGTTCCGGGGCGCTGACCCTCTCCGGCCATTCCGTAGAAGCACGGCAAGATTTGCAATTCAGCGAAACCGGAGTGCATCAAAGAAGACAGCCTGAAACTTATTAAGTTCCTTGCTATTTGCGGTACCACAGGCCGGACAAGTCCAGTCGGCGGACCATCGCTCCATCAGCTCAGCCAGCGCTTGCGGCGGCGATAGCTGCGTACGTTGCGATAGCTTTTGCGGCCCTCATCGGCCATGCCCAGATAGAACTCCTTCACATCCGGGTTCTCGCGCAACTCGGCTGCGGGGCCGTCCATGACGACGCGGCCAGACTCAAGGATATACCCGTAATGCGCAAAGCGCAGCGCGACGTTGGTGTTCTGTTCAGCCAGCAGGAAGGTCACGCCCTGCTCTTCGTTCAGGCGTTGAACAATACCGAAGATCTGCTCCACCAACTGCGGTGCCAGCCCCATTGAGGGCTCATCCAGCAGGATAGTTTCGGGGCGCGACATCAGCGCCCGGCCAATCGCACACATTTGCTGTTCACCGCCCGAGGTATAGCCCGCCAGTGATTTGCGGCGCTCCTTCAGGCGCGGAAAATAAGTGTAAACCATGTCGAGATCGGCATTCACCGCCCCATGCCCGTCGCCCCTTGTATAGGCCCCGGTCATCAGGTTTTCCTCGATGGTCAGATGTTCAAAACAGTGGCGGCCTTCCATCACCTGAATAACGCCCTTGCGGACCAGTGCGGCGGGGTTCAACTCCCCTACACGCTCTCCGCGATAGGTGATCGCGCCTTTGGTGATTTCACCGCGTTCGGATTTCAACAGGTTCGAGATCGCTTTCAGCGTCGTAGTCTTGCCAGCCCCATTGCCCCCCAAAAGGGCGGTGATCCCGCCCTTTGGCACCTTCAGACTGACGCCTTTCAGAACCAGAATGACGTGATTGTAGATCACTTCGATATTGTTGACCTCAAGCAGGGTCTCTTGCTGTGTCTCGCTCATGTCAGGCGTCCCGGCAGAAAAACCCCGCCGCAAAAGCACGGCGGGGTCGGTCACATGGTTCAGTTGCAGCGCGCTTCGATGCTGTTCTCAGCCGCAAAAGCAGCACTGTCCTCTTCGATCAGAGCGCCGATGACTTCCATATCGGACGGGCCGAAGTCAGAGATCATCTTCCACTCCTTGGCGCTGGCATCCCACTGCTGGGTTGCACCAAGGCCCGGACCACCGTGATTATCACAGGTCACCGTGAATGCTGGGCCAAAACCAGGCATGCCAAGCTCTTCCATGCGGGCATCGCTGATCTCCAGCGCTTCCATACCGTCACGCATCTGTGCTGCGTTGATATCGGCCGTCCCATGGATTTCCTGCGCCTTACGGGCAGCTTCGGCTGCCAGCATCGCAGCATACATGCCGCGGTTGTAAAGCACGCTGCCGATCTGGTCGCCTGCACCAGCCGCTTTGCCTGCATCAACGACATATTTCTGAATGTCGTCAAATACCGGGAAGTCCGATCCTGCAGCGTGGAAGGTCAAGGCCTTGTATCCATTGGCACCGTCGCCGGCAGGGATCACATCATTCTCGGACCCGGACCACCAGATGCCAATGAACTGGTCCATCGGATAACGGATGTTGACCGCTTCCTGAATGGCGACCTGGTTCATCACACCCCAGCCCCACATCAGGACATAATCCGGACGCTCGCGGCGGATTTGCAGCCACTGGGATTTCTGCTCCTGACCCGGGTGGTCAACCGGCAGCAGGGTCAGCTCAAACCCATGCTTTTTACCCAGCTCTTCCAGAGTGCGGATCGGCTCTTTGCCATAGGCAGAGTTATGGTAGACCAGCGCGATTTTCTTGCCTTCGATGTTGCCACCGTTGATCTCAAGAATGTGGTTAACAGCGTGGCTGGCCCCGTTCCAGTAGTTGGCAGGATAGTTGAAGATCCACTCAAACACCTTGCCATTGGCAGCCGATGTCCGGCCATACCCCATGGAGTGTACCGGAATACCATCGGCGGAAGCTTTCGGGATCAGCTGATAGGTGATGCCTGTGGACAGCGGTTGGTAAATCAACGCGCCTTCACCCTTGGTGCTTTCGTAGCATTCAACACCCTTTTCGGTGTTATACCCGGTCTCGCATTCCAGCAGGTTGATCTTTGCGCCACCAATGCCGCCGTCCCGCTCATTCAGCAGGGTAAAGTAATCAGCATAGCCATCCGCAAACGGGATACCGTTAGCTGCATAAGGCCCGGTCCGATAGCTGAGCGACGGGAACACCAGATCGGCCAGCGCAGGGGCTGCCATCATGGTTGCCGTGACGGCCGCCGCAAGTCGTTTGAATTTCATCTTTGTCTCCCTGTTTTGAACACCCGGATTCTCCGGTGGTTGGGCCTACCCTAGTGCGGGAACGGCCATAGACGCAATTTTTCCTTGATGGTCCGCCAAAGTGCAGCAAGCCCATGCGGTTCGAGGATCAGGAACGTAATGATCAAAGCCCCGACAATCATGAATTCTATATGCACAGCAATATCCGTGGGCCAATCAAGCGTGTCGACCATCAGGATTTTCAGCAAAACCGGCATCAGAACCATAAAAGCAGCCCCGGCAAAGGAGCCAAAGATCGAGCCTAGACCGCCGATGATGATCATGAACAGCGCCAGGAACGACTTCTGAATGCCAAAAGCCTCACCCACTTCGACGGCCCCCAGATAGACCGAGAAATAGAGCGCGCCGCCGACACCGACAAAGAAGGACGATATGGCAAACGCACTCAGCTTTGCCTTCAGCGGGTTTACGCCAATGATCTCCGCCGCGATGTCCATATCGCGAATGGCCATCCAGGAACGACCCAGCCGCCCTCGCGTCAGATTGCGCGCCAACCAGGCCATCAAAAAGACAATGGCAAGACAGAACAGATACCTGGCTTCTGGCGAAGCACTGGGTCCCGTGACCTCGAAACCGACAAACTCTCGCGTGGGGACACTTATCTGTCCCGACGCCGAGAAATTGTAAGTCCATTCCCACTTGTTAAACAGCCAGACCAGAAAGAACTGTGCCGCCAGCGTGGCAACGGCCAGATAGAAGCCCTTGATCCGCAGGCTGGGTAGACCAAACAACAATCCGACAAATGCTGTGGTCAAACCGCCCATCAGGACCGCAAGCAGGATATTGAACTGCGGCAGCTTGACCGCAATATCCCAGGTCGCCTCACCTGTGCAGAACAACAACAGGTTCGTACCATCAACACATTGGGTCACATACCAGATATCAAACCCGGTCGTGAATTTGTAGCAGGCATAGGCCCCAACAGCCATAAATCCGCCTGTACCCAGGCTGACCTGACCACAATATCCCGTCAGGATATTCAACCCGATGGCAATGATCGCCCAGATCAGGAATGGAACCAAAATGGCCGAGGCCAAATACTCGGTTATTCCAAACGGAATAGCCAAAAACGCTACAATCAGAAGCACCCCATACGCGATCCGGTCGAACGCAATCGGGAAGGTCTGGTTGTCCTTGGCGTAACTGGTCTTAAAGTCGCCTGCTTCACGATAGAGCATTGTGTTTTACATCTTTACCTGGTGATCACCTGTGTCGACCCAAGGCAGGAACTCCGCCAGATCGGGCACGCGCCAAAAGACCAAACCGCCGGTCAGCAAAAGTGCCGGCAGGAACAGCCATCCAAACGCGACAAGCCCCAAAAGCACCAGCGATGCGACCGAGCCATAGATAACAAACCGGTCAACCTCCGGGTCGCGCGGGTCCATCAGCGGCACAAAGTAATGTACCGCCGCATATAGCGGGAACAGCAGAAGAATGACGACAAGCGGATAGTAGATGAACCCCAGGCCACCCACCAGCCGATGCAAAGCCGTCAAAACGGCCGCCGCAAACAGCGTACCTACGATCAGTTTCATGTTTCCGACCCCTTGGGCCGGGAAGAACTTATTCAGCATAGTTTCCATATTTTCCCCACGTGATCAGTTATTTCGCCCAAGTTTCACCCGCATTACAAAATTCTTCAAGCATCTTAGCCATTTTCGTCCCGCATGCGGCGCTCCAGCACAAGTAGGAACATCCAGACCAGGAACAGCATAAAGACAGCGACATAGTAAACCGCGATCATGATCATGGTGTCATTGTCGGCATTGACGCTATCAACCCCCAAAAGACGCAGCAAAATCCCAGGGAATATCCCGATAACCGCCATAAGGCCGATCACCACCAACAGAACCAGTCTTATCCGTCGCACCGCATTGGCCATCAAGGATACCTCCAGTTCATAGCATACAAGCCGCGCCGCATCGGTCACACCCTTTCGATGATTTTGTCACCGAACAGGCCCTGCGGTCGGAAGACCAGGAACAGCAGCGCCAACACATAGGCAAACCAGTTTTCGGTCGCGCCACCAATCATTGGACCAATCAGGAACTCGAACAGTTTTTCACCGACACCGATGATCAGCCCACCAACAATGGCCCCGGGGATCGAAGTGAACCCGCCCAGCATCAGTACCGGCAGAGCCTTGAGCGCAATCAAGCTGAGTGAGAACTGAACCCCGGACTTCGCCCCCCACATGATCCCGGCGACCAATGCGACGAAACCAGCGATTGACCAGACGATCACCCAGATTGCGCGCAAGGAGATACCAACCGAAAGGGCGGCCTGGTGGTCATCGGCCACCGCACGCAGGGCCCGGCCCGTCTTGGTGTATTGGAAGAACAGCGTCAGTCCAGCCACCAATGCAACCGCGATAATCGCCGCCCAGACATCAAGAAGGTCGATATACATCCCGTAGTACTCGGAACCCTCACTTGCCCATTCGCGGGTCACATCCTCCCACCAGAACGACCCGCCCGAGGGCAAACCAACATCCAGAACCTTGATATCCGCGCCCCACATCAGGTCGCCAAAGCCCTCCATGAAATAGGCCAGACCGATGGTCGCCATAAACAGGATGATCGGTTCCTGATTGACCAGATGCTTCAGGATCAGGCGTTCCACAAGGAACGCGAACAGGACCATGACGCCAAACGCCAAAACGATCGCCACCAGCGTGTGAATGGTCCAGCCAAAGTGATGCACCTCAAGCCCGAAAACCGCATTGATCAGATGCGAGAACGGCACCTGACCGGTTTGCAGCCCGACCAGGGTCAGCGCCGCAAACAGCGCCATCACGCCCTGCGCATAGTTGAAGATACCCGAAGCCTTGAAAATCAGGACAAAGCCCAGCGCCACAAGCGAATACATCACCCCGGCCATCAGGCCGTTCAGGATCACTTCCATGGTGTTGAGGACAAACGGACTCATTCAACTCTCCTCGGCTTCTTCCTCAACAACAAGCTTGATATCCTGAGCAAACAGATGCAATCGCCCCAATTCCGGGTCGGAAAAGAAATGTATCTGCAGTTGTGGTTCGCGCCAGTCGGTGCTGGTCAGATCAATCTCCAGCCGGGTCTCTTCCTCGACAAGGTTGCTGACCTCATAGCGATTTTCCGCCAACCAAACGGTTATGGCCTGCTGAAACACGTCAATCACCACTGCATGCTCTTCCGCGATATGGCGAAGGTTCGGGTTGCGAAGGCCGACGGTGCAACGACTGAACGACTTCTCTTTGTCGATCGAAATGAAATACAGACCATCCTGCGTCTCATAGGCCAAGGCAGTGTTCGACAGCCCCGGGATCAACGCGACAGAGCGCGCGGACAACTTCATCCCTTCCTTACTGGGCGGCGCTTTCTGCTCCATCGGGCCAATGCAGCGCTCAAGAGCAAAGGCCACAAAGCCCCGCGCTTCCTCCGAGCCAGTCGCAGGCACAGCAGAGCCAATCAACAGCGCCGCCAACGGAACACAGCGGCGGACCCGCAATATACTTTTGCTCGGTTCAACAGCCCGCATCAGGATCGCGCCCAGCCTGTAAAGGCGCCGACGCGCATGGATCATTCCATCAGTCATGTGCCACCCCCAGATAGGCGTCGATCACTTCCTGATTGCCCCGCACCTCATCGGGCGTGCCATCCCCGATCTTACGACCATAATCCATCACGACCACCCGGTCCGAGATATCCATGACCACGCCCATGTCATGTTCAATCAGCGCTATCGTGGTGCCAAACTCGTCATTCACATCCAGGATAAATCGGCTCATATCCTCTTTTTCCTCGACATTCATGCCCGCCATCGGCTCATCCAGAAGCAATAGCTTTGGCTCAGCCGCCAGCGCGCGCGCCAGTTCCACACGCTTCTGCAAACCATAGGGCAGACGCGACACCGGGGTCTTGCGAATGGCCTGTATCTCCAGAAAATCGATGATCCGCTCGACAACGACGCGGTTCTCAACCTCTTCTTTCTCTGCCGGGCCGCGCCAGATTGCCTGCTGCCACCAGGGCGCGCGCATATGGGTAAAGCGGCCAGTCATGACGTTGTCCAGAACCGACATGCCGGAAAACAAGGCGATGTTCTGAAAGGTCCGGGCGATCCCCTGATGCGCAATCTGGCTCGGCTTCATTGGTCCGCGTTCTTCGCCCCGGAACCAAACTTCGCCCTCCTGCGGATGGTAAAACCCGTTGATCACGTTCAGCATCGACGATTTGCCGGCCCCGTTCGGCCCAATAATCGCCCGGATCTCCCCCTCGCGAATATCGAACGAGATATCCTTGATCGCCACAACGCCCCCAAAACGCAGGGTGATGTTGCGCATCTCCATCATCGGTGTCGGATCGGCGGATAGTGCCGCTTCACTCATACGCTAACCTCTATATTGTAGACTGCGGCAAACGCCGTTGCGGGATGGTGGGCGGGGCGATGCCGAAGGCGAGCGCCGCTTACCATCCGCAACGCCACCTGCAGATTATCGCCAGGTCTGCAATCAGGCTGGCCGCGAAGCGAACATTGAATCAAAAGCACCAAACTCATCCCTTCATGCCGAACACGCATCAAATCCAGCGACTTGAGCGGACGTGACCTTCAACTCTGTTCCGCTTCGCTGAACAGAGACGATGAAGGAGGAGTATTTATCCTCCGGTGTATCTAAAAGCCCTTCGATAGCTGCCTCCGCCACCGGATCCCCATCCAGCGGCGGCCAAAGCGAAACAGCGCATATAACCCTTGGATCCCGGTGATTCTCCGCCAGTTTATGACGCACAGTCAGAATCCTCTCGGCCGCTTTGGCCCGCAAAGCGCCCAACCCGGCAGAGTCGCCACCATCTTTCATGTCGAGAGTGACAACGCATCGTGCAAGTCCGAAGTCAAACGGCTGGAATTTCTCAGGATCCGCGTCGTGGTCGACAAAAACAATACGACTACGCCAAGTTACTCTGTTGACCTCATAGACCCACCAGAAGTCCGAGGAGTTTACCAATTCATAACCACTATCGTCCTGCTCCACCCTGGCGCGTGCCACCTCGATATCTGGGATCGCGTCGATACAGTGCTCTGTTGCGAATGCCACAGCCTTCTCGGCATAAGCCTCTACCGAGCTATCAGACCATCCCGGCGCGGCAAGCCCAACACAGCCCAAGAGAATTAGCGGCTTCAGCCTCATGCTGCAGCCTCATGACTGGTTGGCACCACAGCCGCATCGCGAATGTCCAGCGTTGCGCGGATCACACCCTTGCGGCCATCCTCATAGGTCACTTCCGTCTCGGTCGAGATCTGATCCTTGTTGTCATATAGGGCCGCAATGATATCACCGAACTTCTCTTCAATGATCCGGCGGCGCACCTTCTGGGTCCGGGTCAACTCGCCATCATCAGCATCCAACTGCTTGTGCAGAACCACAAAGCGATGGATCTGGCAGCCCGAAAGCATCTCATCCGCCGCAACCGACTTATTCACCTCTTCGACATGCTTTTGCATGGTTTCCAGAACCCGCAGATGCCCGGCCAGTTCCTGATAGCTGGCATAGGCAATGTTGTTCCGCTCGGCCCAGTTGCCCACCGCAGTCAGGTCGATATTCAGAAACGCGCAGCAGCGGTCGCGCTCATTGCCGAACACCACGGCTTCCAGAATATCGGGATAGAATTTCAGTTTGTTCTCGACATATTTCGGCGCGAACATCCGGCCATCGGTCATCTTGCCGACATCCTTGGCCCGGTCGATGATCCGCAGATGCCCGGTATCGGCCTCGATAAACCCGGCATCGCCGGTTGCAACCCAGCCTTCAGCATCCTTGGTATCTGCCGTGCTTTCCGGGTTCTTGTAGTATTCTACAAACACACCCGGAGACCGGTAAAACACCTCGCCATTCTCTGCGATTCTGATCTCCACACCGGGGGACTGCACACCGACCGTATCCGCGCGCACCTGACCATCGGGTTGCTGGGTGATAAACACGCTGGCCTCGGTCTGACCGTAAAGTTGTTTCAGATTGATCCCGAGCGAGCGGTAAAATTCGAAAATTTCCGGGCCGATCGCCTCACCAGCGGTGTAGCCGACCCGCACTTTTGACAAACCCAGAGTATTCTTAAGCGGGCCGTACACCAAAACACCGCCCAGCCAGTACCGAAACCGATCCATGGCCGAGACCGGTTTGCCGTCCAGAATTGCCGGCCCGACCCGTTTCGCCACATCCATATAGTGGTCGAACATCCGCTTTTTCAGCTTTCCGGCATCTTCCATCCGGATCATAACACTGGTCAGCAGACCCTCGAAAAACCGCGGCGGCGCAAAGAAATAGGTCGGCCCGATCTCGCGCAGGTCCGCCTGCATCGTGTCGGTGCTTTCGGGGCAAGCCACACAAAACCCGGTCCAATAGGCCTGCCCGATGGAAAAAATGAAATCCCCCACCCAGGCGCAGGGCAGATAGGCCAAAACGCTGTCAGTCTGGCGCAGATCATCAAATTCGGACGAGGCCGCCGCCGTCGAAATAATATTGCGATTCGACAGAACCACACCCTTGGGCCGCCCCGTCGTGCCCGAGGTATACAGCATCACGCAGGTATCATCCGCACCCAGCGCCTCAGTCCGGCGCCGCATCTCAGCCTTGTCCGCCTTGCGCCCGCGCTCCTGCACATCTGAATAGAGATGCAGATGCCCATGGCCATAGCTGCGCATGCCGCGCGGATCGATGAACAGCATCTGCTCCAGATGCGGCACCTTCTCCTGCACTTCAAGAACCTTGTCGACCTGTTCCTGATCCTCACCAATGGCAAAGCGCGCGCCGCAATGATCCAGCACATAGGCCATCTCTTCGGCAACAGAATCCTGATAAACCGGCACCGGAACCGCACCAGCCATTTGCACGGCGACCATGGCCCAGTAAATCTGCGGACGGTTGCTGCCGATCAGCGCCACATGATCGCCTTCGGCCAGACCCAGCTCGATCAGCCCGGCAGACAGCGCTTCGATCTCTTCGGCGATCTCAGCCCAGGTCCAGCTTTGCCAGATGCCGAATTCCTTGTAGCGGCAGGCGGGGCGATTGCCGTATTCCGCCGCATTGCGCTTCAGCAAGGCAGGCACAGACGCATAGCTCTGCAACGGGTCCTTCGCAGTCATTATATAGCCCTCCCGACACCGGCTGCATGATCTTTGATGTCACGCCTATCCGCGCCGCGAGGTTAGCGATAAAACTGCGCAGGTAAACCCAAGAATTATCTAGCGCGGCCAAGTGTCATATCTAAGCCGCCTTAGCTGCAACTGCTGGATTTCCATCCTGACCCAAAGCAATGAACTGCGGATTGAATCACGCAAATCATCGGGATCTGTATCTGAATCCCGATCTGCCAAATCTGATAGAAGACGATCCTCTTCGCCCTCCAGGTCTTCGATATCCTCGGTAATTTCATGATACATGCGGCCATGCTCCCACGCGGGGCGCATCCGGGTCAGTTCTCCGGCGCTGCAATAGGATGTCAGGTTGTCGCCGTCGCGCCCGACACGATAGGCATTTTGAGGCTGGCAGTAATAACGCAACCCCTCCTGACGCCCTGCAAGCCAGGCCGACTGATCCGGCGTGATGCCAATACCGGCGCACGCCTCTCGATGCTGGGCCAAACGCTCTGGCCCGCGCCCTTTGACGCCATCCTCAAACCCGATCCCGCGCCAATCCCCCGCGCGGCATTCCCCCTCGGTCAGGCTGGCACAGCCGCCCAACACCGCAAGGCCGAATAACATGATAGTCATGCGCAACATCGTCTGTCTCCTTCTTTGGCGACAAAATGCCAGAGGCTGCGCGCCGTGAAAACGGGCGCGCGGGAACACTTGATGTCAGTTTGTGTCAGTTGGCCATCGGTTGGTTCAATTAATGAAGCAGTGCCCTAATAATACTTACGGCCAGCGGCTTCGCCCTACCATGAAGAAATGTCTGTTTATTTTGACCGCGCCAACAACGCGTCGTTTCGCGTTGAATAAAACCCGTCAAATTCGAACTTGATCGGAGCGCCCGAATAGAAATCCCGAAACCGCGCCACATCTGAATGATCTTTCAGGTAACGGCATACCGCCTGGCGAAATTTCAGCGGCTTCGCCTTTTTCGGCAACCTGGAAAGCCAATGTCGATTTGGCCTTCCAAGGGGGCAGCCCGCAATCAAAGATTGGCCTGATGGCAATGGGTTCTGGGACATAACATCAAGGAAGAGATCGAGCTCTTCTGGCATCACAAACCTAAGGTCAACGCCATCAAAATGGACCTCCAGCAGGCACCATTTTTTTCGCTGAGAGGTAAACGGATGTCGCGTAAATTCTGGCTTTCTATACTGCCCGCCAGCGCCTTTCGGATTGACCCAGCCATACCATCTGGCCCCTGCCCAACCGCTTATCGGCGTTGGCATGAAGTCATCATGGTATGTAAGTCTGACCTCTTTCATGCGACGCTTTTACAGCTTTTGGGTGCGACTGCACCAGCCAGCATCATATGGCTTTTGTGAACGATCAAAACACCTTGCCGGAAACCCTATACGTCGGCCTGAAGGACCAGACATTCATATGGAAAAAAATTTCGCATCTTGACCAAGGATTGCGCTACGGTCCGCGTCCAATGGACAGATGCGCATGAAAACCAGTGATGAGAATTTAGTCAGGGCCGCACAGGGTGGCGATGCGGCAGCCTTTGCCGC
This sequence comes from Halovulum sp. GXIMD14793, assembly GCF_054457435.1. Classification (NCBI taxonomy): domain Bacteria; kingdom Pseudomonadati; phylum Pseudomonadota; class Alphaproteobacteria; order Rhodobacterales; family Paracoccaceae; genus Halovulum; species Halovulum sp. GXIMD14793. The sequence goes on from NZ_JBTLNE010000012.1 coordinate 15,237, forward strand.
GCTGATCACGCGGCATTACGACCTGGTCTACCGACTGGGGTTTCGGGTGCTTGGCAACCAGGCCGAGGCTGAGGATCTGGCGCAGGATATCTGCGCTGCCCTGCCCGGCAAACTGGACAGCTTTCGGGCAGAGGCCAAGTTTACCACCTGGCTGCACCGGATTGTCCTGAATGCCGCGCGCGATCTGATACGCCACCGGGCGACGCGGGCAAAAGCCGCTGATGGCTGGGGCGATGTGGAATTGATGCGCCGGGCCGAAGCGACGCAAACCCGCGCCGAACTGGACTGGCTGACCGAGGCGATGCAGGGCCTAAGCGACGATCTGCGCGAAACCGTCGCGCTGGTCCTGGGCGAGGAAATGACCCACGCCGCCGCCGCTGAAAGCCTTGGCGTCTCCGAAGGGACGATCAGCTGGCGCATGAGCGAAGTGAAAAAAGCCCTGCGCGCGCAAGCACAGGAAGAGGAGATGTTCGGATGACCGACGACCTCGAAAAACTCGGACAGGCGCTGCGCCGCCAGACCCCGCCCCCCGCGGACGGGGCCAAAGAACATGCGCTGCAAGCCGCGATGGAAAATTTTCAAGCCCACGCCCAAGGATCGGCGGAGGAGGCGCGTCCTAACAGTGATCGGCCACATGGGGTGGCCCGTTTACTGGAAGGATTGAAGACGATGACAAACCTCGTGACAACCCGTGCAGCAATGATGGGCACCGCCTCGGTTGCGGCTGTTGCGCTTGCGCTTTTCCTTGTGAATGACCAGCCCGGCCTGGACCCGGTCCGCACCGGCGGCCCTGTCGCGGACGCCCTGCCACAGGCACCCGCTGCATCATCCGAAGAATTCCAGATCGCCGCAGTTGAGGAAGACGAGCTGCGCCGCGAACCCGCAGATAGCTCTGCCGCCTTCGCAAACGCACCAGCACCCGCGCCCTCCCCGTTCAACGACGGCCAAAGCCCCCAAACCGACCTGTCCCGCGCCCGCATGGCCGACGCTGCTGCCACCCCCCGCCCCACCACGACATCCAAAGCTGCCGTCGCCGCCACAGTCGATGAATCGATGGTGATGGCAGAAGCTGATATTGTGGAGGAAGAGGCCGAAGTGGGCACAAGCACCGACACTTCTGACGAGCTGCCGGAAGAGTTTCGCGATTTCACGATCACTTCGCTTGGAAAGGACACCTCAAAAAATCTGCGTCCCGGTGAGGTTGTCGATGTCTATTGGGAAGGGCAGATGCATGGTGCTCCGACAACCAAGATCATACTGACCGAAACACTGGTCCATCAAATAAGCGCTCAAAGTGAAACGGCAGCAACTAAAAACAGTGATGAAATCCAACTAAAGGTGTCGCCGCTGGTCGTCGCAACTTTAGCCCAGGCCCAGGCTACAGGAACGCTGACCATTGTCCGCCCAGGCTCGCCCGAAGCCTTCAAATTGGCCGCATTGGCGACCAACACCGTGCCGGTCAATCTAACAGTTGATGTAACCACAACTGTTGCAGGGTTTGTTAAGCCGGGTAGCCTGATCGATATTTACTGGAGCGGTAAAACAGATGCTGGCGGGCCAGTCACCAAACTGGTGCTTGAGAGTGTCGCGTTGTCAAGTATCAAGCCGCTGCCGGTCGAGGGCACGCCTGAGGGTCCAACGGTCAGCATCGGTATTGAGATCGAACTGGATGCCGAGGCTTATACCAGCTTCAGACAAAACTCCCGGTCTGGGCGCTTCAGCATGGCTTTAAGGGGCAATGACGAAGAGATGATTGTTGGCCAGGTTCTCGAAGCTGCCCAGGACGACCTCCTTGGCATAGAAGAAGTGACCACCAGCGACGGGACCATCCAGTATGAGACTGTGAGAAGAGGTGTTGAGGTCGTTCGCGTTCCAGTTAACAAGTCAGGGGGCCAGAACGAACCCGCGAAACCGACACCGTCGACAGTATCAAGAGCACAAGAGGAAGTTGTGGACCAAGCCCTCGCCGGTACGGTGGCAGGGGAAGCTGATGCTGAACAGCGACCAATAGGTGGACTGCAATACGGTCGTCAAGTTGAGAGAAATGACCGAGTGCGATTTGCCGCGCCTGCGGGTGACGAGATCGCTGCCCCAGTTCCCGAAGCCAACACCGAACGCTTCCCCGATGCGGCCCCGGGCAACCTCAAGCAGGTAAAGACCGACCCGGTTTCGACCTTCTCTATCGATGTCGACACAGCCTCCTATTCTTTCATCCGGTCGTCCCTGATGCTTGGGCAGAAGCCCCCGGCAGTGGCGGTGCGGATCGAGGAGATGATCAACTATTTCGACTATGACTATCCGATGCCCGAAACCCGTGAGGTGCCGTTCCGCACCTCTGTCTCGGTCACTGATACCCCATGGAACGAGGGCACCAAGCTGATCCAGATCGGCATTCAGGGCTATGATCTGCCTAATGATGACCGGCCCGATGCCAATCTGGTTTTCCTGATCGACACGTCCGGTTCCATGCAGGACGCCAACAAGCTGCCGCTGCTGATCCAGTCTTTCCGCCTGCTGCTAACCAAGCTGGGCGAAAACGACACGGTCGCGATTGTGACCTATGCGGGCAGCGCCGGTGTGGTGCTGGAACCGACACCCGCCTTGGAAAGGGCCAAAATCCTGAACAGCCTGACCCGCCTGAGCGCTGGTGGATCAACCGCCGGGCAAGCCGGGCTGCAGCAGGCCTATGCTTTGGCTGAGGACATGAGCAAAGATGGCGACATCTCCCGCGTGATCCTGGCCACTGATGGTGACTTCAATGTCGGGATTTCCGATACCGAAGAGCTGAAAACCTATATCGAGGACAAGCGCAAAACAGGCGTCTATCTGTCGGTGCTGGGCTTTGGCCGGGGCAACACCAATGATCAGCTGATGCAGGCGCTGGCTCAGAACGGCAACGGCACAGCGGCCTATATCGACACGCTGGCCGAGGCGCAGAAAGTGCTGGTCGAGGAAGCCTCCGGCGCGCTCTTCCCCATCGCCAACGATGTGAAGATCCAGATGGAGTTCAACCCTGCCCAAATCGCGGAATACCGGCTGATCGGCTATGAAACCCGGGCGCTGAAGCGCGAGGATTTCAACAATGACGCCGTGGATGCGGGCGAGATTGGCGCGGGCCATACCGTGACCGCGATCTATGAGGTCACCCCCGTCGGTTCCCCCGCGATCCGTATCGATCCGCTGCGCTATGGGGCCGAAGAACCGGTTGCTGCGTCCAATGACAACCCGGAATACGGCTTCCTGCGGCTGCGCTACAAACTGCCCGGCGAAAGCCGCTCTAAGCTGATCGAAACGCCGATTTTGGCGGATCGTGCGGATATCCCGGCCTCGGAAGTGGCATTTGCCACAGCTGTCGCAGGCTTTGGAGAGTATCTGCGAGGAAGCGCCTGGCTTGGCGAGTGGGGGCCTGCTGAGCTCCAGGCGCTGGCTGGCGGTAACAGGGGGGAGGATCGGTTCGGGTATCGGGCCGAGTTCATTCGCCTGATGGGCTTGGCCCAGACCGCCCAGTAGCCGTTCTTTCCCTCCAAAGGCGGGACGGCGATCCCTCGGTGTGGCACCACACCGGGGGATTTTTTGTTACAGCTTGTTGAAACTCCTGATTTCAGGCAGCGTTGGGTGATTCAGTTTTTTCGCATAACGCTGCAAATGGTCATTCGTCAGCTTGGTGAAAACCGCAGCGACAGGCAGGACAGGCCTCCATCAACCTTTGCGGCTTCATCATTGCCAATCTCGCGCACCTCGTATCCCGCCTGCAACAGCCGGTCCCGCGTCGCGGGAAATCCGGCAGGCAGTAACACCAGATTGTTGAACCGGATCGCATTGGCCGCCGCATCTTCCCCATCGGCGGCATGAATAACCCGATAGCCGGAAAAGCAACCCGACGCCTCCAAACGCTGGGTCGAAAGGATCGTCTCTTCGTCCAGCAGCGCACAATCGGTTTTGAAATGCAGAACACCAGGCGGCGTGTCCACCACCCGTACGGTATAGCCCCACTCCTCGACATGACGACGAAGCGCCCCTGCGCCAGCGCGGTTCGTGCGTTGGCGCTCATATCATTGTCCTGAAGATTGATCTTGATGATCTGCCCACGAAACCGGTCAGAGGTCAAACACCCTGAGGCAAAGCGCACTTGCCGCATACAAAAAGGCCCGCCGTTTCGGGCGGGCCAGGGTTCACAAGAGGCAGGTTTGTGATCAGTTCGCGCGGCCTTCGATGGCCGGAGCGCTAGCAATCTCGATCTTGCGAGGTTTCAGTGCCTCGGGCACCTCGCGGATCAGATCGATATGCAGCAGGCCGTTTTCAGTGGTGGCCGCTTCGGCACGCACGTGATCGGCCAGTTGGAACCGGCGCTCAAAGGCGCGGGTGGCGATGCCGCGATGCAGATAGCTGCGGTCGTCGCTGTCGTCTTCGGCTTTCTTACCGGTGACAATCAGCTGGCCTTCCTTGGCCTCGATATTCAGGTCGCCTTCCGCAAACCCGGCAACGGCAAGCGTGATGCGATAAGCATCTTCGCCGGTCTTTTCGATGTTGTAGGGCGGGTAGGACTGGGTGCCACTGTCGCTGGACATCACATTGTCCAAAATACCGGCAAGGCGGTCAAAACCGACGGTGGAACGATAAAGCGGGGCAAAATCAAGTGTACGCATGTGCATCCTCCTAGAAGCGATACGCGTGGGTTTGCGGCCCTCCATTCGGACGGGCCATGGTTGATCGCCGGACCCGTCTGGCGTCCGACAGTAGCGATATGGGGTGTCAAAAGACCGGGTTCAAGACCCGTCAGTTGCCGATCTGGGGCAGGCCCTGTTGATCGCCCTCGCGGCCCAACTGGTCCGACAGGGATGGCGCATTGCCGCTGCTGACGGAGTTGATCGAACGGAACACGGGGTCGCTTTCTTCCAACTGAGCTAAAAGCTGATCCAGCGATTCGCCTAGCGCGGCCCCCAACGCGACCTCCTGATCTTTCCATTCAGCCATGGCCGATAGAACTGAGGCGACCTTTGGCCCCTCTTCCGTCATCGCAAAGACAGGTGAACCGGAGGCGCCGAAATTCACATCGCAGGAATAGACCAGCACGTTTTTCTGACCCGCCAGCACCTCGCAGCTTTCTTCAAGCGACGGGGCCGCCTCTCGGCCGCGGGCATAGGACACGACCGTCACTTTATCCCCGATAGAAGGTTTACGGTATCGCTCAAAGGGTTTGATGACACTATCGCGGATCGGGAGTTCCAGTTCGACAACGGCAATGTCAAAGGCAACCCGCAGCATCCGGTCATTCAGGCGATAGCTGAATTTCTCATGCGTCATGACCCGGCGCGCCCGGCGACTGGCCGAGGCGCGTCCGTTGCGCAGACCGGCATAGAACGAAATCTCATTGGCAGGGATCTTGCGGCCGGTGCGCTGTGAATAGATGCAATGCGCGGCAGTCAGAACATGCGTCTCTGAGATCAGGGTGCCGGTGCAAAAGCCTTCATCCTGCAGATCCAGCCGACCAACCGCCTGCCAGAGGCGCGCTTCATCCGCGGTTTCCAGGGCAACGAGGTCGGCACCGTCCTCTGCCAGCAGAGCAGACCCGGGGATCAAGCCGCCAAGGGCTGCAAGGATCAGAACGCACCGTCTCAAAAACAATCCCACATGTTACCGGTCTTCACTGGTGTCTTATGGCAGCCCAACCGGCAAAAAACTAGTCATTCGTGATTTGCGGCAGGCGATTACGCAGGTTTGTCGCTCCGCCCATCGGAACCGCACGCTCGCCGGTCCCGACCTGCGCCGTCTTGCGCTCAGGCTCATTCGCATCCAGCAGGCTCATCAGCGTCTCGACCTTGCCGTCAATCGCCATGGTGAAGGCTGCTGTTTTACCCGCCAGACGCCCCTTGGCCGAAACCACAGACACGATCCGCGGACGCGGGCCAGACATATCAAAGATCGGCGAACCGGATGCCCCGAAGGTTACATCACAGGACAGGGCCATAACCCGCTTGTGCTGGCCAAGCACCGTGCAGCTGTCCTGGATCGAAGGCACATCGGCGCGCCCCTGAGCATAGGACACAATCCCCACGGCCGAGCCGGTGCGCGGGCGTGTCGCGCGCTCAAACGGCAGGGCAGCGGTTTCGCGAATGGGGCGGTCCAATTCGATCAGCGCCAGATCGTTGGTGATCTGCACGTTATTCGGATGCAGCGAATAGCGATAATCCGGGTCGATCATCACCCGGCGCGCGCCGCGAATGGATTCAGCATGCCCGTCGCTCCAACCAGCGACAAAGCTGACCTGGCTGTCTGGCAACCGGCCACCCGACTGCGGATCAAAAAAGCAATGTGCGGCGGTCAGCACCAGCCCGGGCGCAATCAGCGTGCCGGTGCAAAACCCGTCATGCCCGATATTGACCCGGCCAACAGCAACCCAGTCACGCGCCTCATCCACATGATCAAGCGCGCGCAGCGGGCTATCGGCCAGGACAAGACCCGGCAGCATCGCAAACAGAAAGAAAGCTACTCTTAACATGGTGATCAGATATCGCGGGGGATTGTGGCGCGAGAAAGACCGCCGCATGGCAATTTTGAAGTGTCTTATAGGCACTAAATACAGCAGCAGCTACAACAGAAAAACCATATATATTGTGGTTTTAGGCCCATGATCGGAACACAGCCAAACCGGCCCCGCCACACCTGCCACACGCACTCTATACGAAGGTACAGGCGACCAACTAACCAGTTGTCTAGGCCGAATCCGACAGCGCTGCCGGGACCGGCCCACCCGTCGCCCAGTCAAGCAATTCCACCGTATGCACGACCGGCGCGGTAGATGCCGTGCCGATCTGCATCATGCAGCCGATATTGCCCGCCGCGATGACGTCCGGCTGCAACCGGTCCAATGTCGCCACCTTGCGGTCACGCAATTGCTCGGAAATCTCGGGCTGCAGCAGGTTATACGTCCCGGCAGACCCACAGCACAAATGCGGATCGGACGGCTCACAAACAGCAAAGCCCGCCCCGCGCAACAGCGCTTTGGGCGCATCGGTGATCTTCTGGCCATGCTGCAGGGAGCACGCGGCATGATAGGCCACAGTCAGGGGCTTTGGGGCCTGTGCCTCAGGCTTCAGGGCCACCAGCAATTCCGAGATATCCTGCGCCAGCCCGGCAACCGTTGCCGCCTCCTCTGCCAGGGGATCGTTGCGGAACATATGGCCATAATCCTTCACCGTGGTTCCACAGCCCGAGGTGTTGATGACAATGGCATCAAGCCCGTCTCCGCGCACTTCGGCCATAAAGGCGCGGATGTTGCTTGCTGCCATCCTGTGGCTTTCATCCTCTTTGCCCATGTGATGGGTCAGCGCCCCGCAACAGCCCGCACCTTTGACGATCACCACCTCGCAGCCCAGACGGGTCAGCAGGCGAATGGTCGCCTCGTTGATATCGGTGTTCAGCGCGCGCTGCGCACAGCCGGTCATCAGTGCTACGCGTTTCAAACGCGGGCCTTTCGCGTCATGGATTTGAGGGCGATCCATCAGGCTGGGTGTCGGAATGCGCTTTGGCGCCATGCCCACCATGGCGCGCAACCGCCGGTCAGGCAGCAGCCCACGAACGGGCCGCGCCAGCTTTGCCCCGACCAGCGCCAGCCGGAACCGGTTGGGATAGGGGATAACCCGCGCCAGCAACCAGCGCAGCGCACGCTCTGAAAACGGCCGTTTATAGGTCTTTTCGATATGCGCCCGGGCGTGATCCACCAAATGCATGTAATGCACCCCCGAGGGACACGTCGTCATGCAGGCCAGACAGGACAGACACCGATCAATATGCTTGACCGTATTTTCATCCGCCGGGCGGTCATTTTCCAGCATATCCTTGATCAGATAGATACGCCCCCTCGGGCTGTCCAACTCATCCCCCAAAACCTGATAGGTCGGACAAGTCGCCGTGCAGAACCCGCAATGCACACAAGTGCGCAAAATCTCATTCGCCCGTTCAATCCCCGGATCCTGAAGCTGCTGTTTGGTGAAATTCGTCTGCATCAGCAGGCACCATGTAAGGGCAGGATATCGGCGACCAGAAACACGATTACTGGACCTGCGACGTGGCGGGCTGCACCGGGATCACAAGATCCTCCAGCCCGGCATCCAGAAAATGCAGGGTCGCATCGGCCACAAAGGGCTGCTCGGCCATCGCCTGCTGGATGCGCGCCACCGCACGCTCCACATCCGTCACCGCGAAATCCATATAGATCGCCTCCATGCCATGCCCGCCGCCCACATAGCCGCCAAGCTTATCCTCAGACAGTGCTTTATGCAGCATCTCTTCGATATCTCCACGTTCCGAGACATCGTTGAACGGGTGCGCATCGCTGCGCGCGACCTTCAGCAAAAGGAACCATTCGTCGAAATTGCTGTGACAGCGCGAGGAAAACGGCGCGCGGGACAAGACCGCCTGACCGAAAATCTCATGCAATGTGGAATAGGTGATCAGGTCAGGGCGCAGATTATCCTCGCGCGGCGGCTCCAGTTGAAACAACAGATACTGACGCTCATCCATCGTGGCAAATCCGGGGCCATGCGGATAACCAGACGCGCCAGCGCGCGCAACTCACTGCGCCATTCAGCGGTTACACACAATGCGTGCCCCCGGTCCGACGGACCGAATTCCCACATCAGATTCTCTGACACCGCTTTCAGCGCGTCCATCACACCGACAGACTGGGACACCAGATCACCATCCCGCGACTCAAACGCATGATCCAGCGTATCCGCCCCGGCCGCAAAGGCCTCCCAGAACGCTGCGATGGCGTCGTGCTGGTCCTGAGGCAGCATAGTTGCCGCAAAATCATAAGGGTCCATGGTAAAGGTCGCCTTCGTCTATTGAGGATACATCAGCCCGGGGTTCAGCACCCCGCGCGGATCGAACTTTTCGCGCAATCCAGCGCTAAGAGCCGCCGTCACGCGATCAACAGGCTGGAACACCCCCAGCCGGGTTTTGGTCTCATCCGAGGCACGTAGCAAAGTCGCGTGCCCACCAATGCCATTCAGTGCGGCGCGTACATCACTGCCCGCGGCCACGCGGACCCAAACCAAACCGCCGCCCCAGTCATAGCAATGCGCCAGCGGGCGCAGCTGCTCAACAACCGCAGGCCCGTCCGTCGGCTTGACAGAGATCCGCCAGACATCGCCCTCCCCCTGCAAACCAGAGGCATCGCGGATCGCATCCCATGTCCTCACATCCCCATCGCTGTCGATCTGATCCGTGAACGCGGCCAACATCTCTTCCAACTGCGTGGCCCGGTACGTGACCGACTGCGCAAACCCTTCGATGCGGATGAATGTGGCCTCATGCCCCGGCTTCGGGTCATGCGCCGCCCCCGTCACATCAAAGGGGGAGGCCAACGCCGCCCGCATCGCTGCCCCGGCCTGTGCATCAGACAAGCCACGCAGAACAATCGTCCGGGAGACCTCCGGCTTGGGCAGCACCTTAAAGGCCACCTCCGTCAACACACCAAGCGTGCCATAACTGCCCGCCAGCAGCTTCACCAGATCATAGCCGGTGACATTTTTCATCACCCGGCCGCCATTCTTGATGACATTCCCCTGCCCATCGACGAACCGCACACCCAACATGCAATCGCGGCACGCCCCCGCCTGAATGCGGCGCGGGCCCGAGATATTGCAGGCCGCGACCGCGCCGATGGTGGGGCTGCCCTCAGAACCAAATAGGCTGCGGTGATCCATCGGCTCAAACGGCAGGCGCTGGTTTTCGGCATCCAACGCGGTCTCAACCTCGGCCATTGGCGTGCCGGCCTTGACCACCAGTGTCAGCGCCCCGGGTTCATAAAGGCTAATACCCGACAGACCGCTGGTTTCCAGCACAGCACCCTCCACCGGATGCCCCAGCCCGGCGCGCGTCCCGCCGCCTTTGATCCGCAAAGGACCCGTGGCGTTGGCGACAGCCTCGGCCAGTTGCTGCTCGTCTGCGGGCCTCATACGGCGCGTCGCCCGGCGGTGACGGTCAGCGGGAACACTTTGGCGGGGTTCAGCAGCCATTTGGGATCAAACACATCCTTAACCGCCAGCTGCGCCTCAAGGTCGGCAGGGTCATATTGCGTCGTCATCAGGTCACGCTTTTCCACGCCCACCCCATGTTCGCCGGTCAGACAGCCGCCAACCTCAACACAAAGCTTCAGCACATCCGCCCCGAACGCCTCGCATTTTTCAAGATCGCCGGGCTTGTTGGCATCAAACAGGATCAGCGGGTGCATATTGCCGTCCCCGGCATGAAACACATTTCCGACATCCAGCCCATATTCGGCGGACAACTCCCCGATCCGGCGCAAGACCTGCGGCAGGGCGGAAACCGGGATTGTGCCATCCAGGCACATATAATCACTGATCTGACCAATCGCCCCAAAGGCCGATTTGCGCCCTTTCCAGATCAGCGCGGACTCCTCGGCCGAGCCGCTTTCGCGCAGCTCTGCCGGATTATGGGTCCGCGCAATCGCGGTGATCTTTTCCAGCTGCTCGCGAATTTCCGCCTCGGATCCCTCAACCTCGACGATCAGCAAAGCCTCCACATCGGGATAGCCTGCCTGGGCGAAGTTTTCGCAGGTCTGAATACACAGCCGATCCATGAACTCAATCGCCACCGGTAGAATGCCAGCCTTAATGATATCGGCCACACAGGCACCCGCCACCTCACTATCGTCAAACCCCATCAGCACCGGACGCGCCCCTTCAGGTTTGCGCAGAATGCGCAGCGTGGCCTCGGTCACTACGCCAAGCTGCCCTTCAGAGCCGCAGATCACACCCAACAGGTCATAGCCGGGCGCATCCAGATGCGCGCCGCCGATCTCGACCACCTCGCCGTCCATGGTGACCATCGTGACGCCAAGCAGATTGTTGGTGGTAACCCCATATTTCAGGCAATGCGCCCCACCAGAATTCATCCCGACATTGCCCGCAATCGCACAGGCCAACTGGCTGGACGGGTCCGGAGCGTAAAAGAAATCCCCTTCCTCCACAGCACCGCTGACCGACAGATTGGTGCGCCCGGCCTGCACCCGGATAATCCGGTTCTCATAGTCGGTTTCCAACACCGCATTCATCCGCGCCACGCCAAGGATCACACTATCCTCGGTCGGCAAAGCGCCCCCCGCCAGCGACGTGCCCGAGCCGCGCGGCACCACTGGAACCCCCTCCTCATGGCAAACCTTCAGAACCGCCGCGACCTCGTCCGTTGTCGATGGCAAAACCACCGCCAAAGGTGGGCAGCGATAGGCCGTCAGCGCGTCGCATTCATAGGCTCGGGTCTCTGCCGGGTCCGATATCACGGCATCGCCCGGCAACACCAACCGCAATCGCGCGACGATCTGCGCTTTGCGGGACAAAACGACCTGATCAGGTTGTGGCATTTCCATTTCGGGCACCCAGAAAACTGCAATCGCCCGACAGTAGCCCGCGCCAGGCCAAGTGGGAAGCGGCACGACATCAAATGTGACATCATGCCGTTCGAACAGTCACTCTTTGCGCGCTAGCCCGTGCATTTCCTGCAGTTCCAGCCGCAATTTGCCCCGGTCATAGCCGCGAAACCAGTCCGCAGTATCGCGGCGCACTTCGACCCTTTTAGGGTCAAGCTTTGCGGCAAACCGCCCTTCTGCATCGACCGTGAATATAAACGGCAACCCACCATCATAGCGTTCCAGCGCACCGGCCTGCTCTAACGCCGCCACCCCGCCCGGCGCGTGCCAGGCATCTATATTCACAACAACAAAATTATCCGCAACAAAGCCTGTCAGATCAGCGGCCTGTTTCGACATATCCTCTTCGGCGCGCTCATAGATGGTGGCCTCCATCCATTCATCCTCGGAACTGCTGGAAAATGTGTGCGTGAACTCATCCACTTCGCCGTGGATATAAGCCTCGAACACATGGCACCAGATGCACCACTCTGCACCAAAGGACACCAGAAGCACCTTGCCCTGCTCATTTGCCTCAGCCAGTGCCGCGTTGAACAGGGCGACCTGATCACTGCACTCATCAAAGATCTTCGCCCGGCCATTGCGGCAATCCGGCGATATCTGCGACGGAAAGGCTGAAAGCTCCTGTTCCGCAGCGACATAGCTTGCCGGAACCAGAATAGCAGCGCAGGACAGCAGAAAAAGTGATGCGATCCGTTTGGTCATTACCTACCTTCAATTCTCCAGGCCACAAACACCAGCGAGGCGGCAATCAGCAGGACCAGCCAGCCGGGGGCCAGCGGGGTCAGGCGGATATCGCGGACGTCATAGGCTTCGCGCTGTTCCAACCCGATCCAGCCACGACCTGTCGCGATACGGCCCTCACGGATGCGGCGGATATCAGGCAGGCCGTCGGACATGCGGAAGATACCGCCGCCCGTCGCCTCGCTCAGCGGTGCCAGCACCGCGGCGGTCGAGATCGGGTTCTCGAATTCCTTAGGCGCGGCAGGCCCGATGGCGGTAACGGTCTCGGTATCGCCTTCGCGCAACCGGTAAACCCCGTTTTCAGCAGCAGGGAACTGCGCTTTCCATTCGCCGGGGGCAACCTCGGTCAGGGGCAGAACTTCAACCTGGCCCGAGGGGGTGCGGATTTCCACATCCCCCACACTGTCACCCAGCGTGCGGCGCGTGATCACCACCTCGCTGCCCGAGGGTTCGGCGACCAGAACTTCCTCTTCCAGTTCCGGCTCCTGCATCAGCCAGTGGGCCAGTCTGCGCAGCAATTCCTGTTGCGGGCCACCGCCCTCAAAGCCGCGCGACCACAACCAGGCATGATCCGAGGCCAGCATCGCAATGCGCCCCTCGCCCACCCGGTCCATCAGCAACAGTGGCCGACCGCCCGGCCCCTCCATCACCGCATTGCCGCTCAATTGTTCCATCTCGACCAGGCGGAACCAGCGCCCCCAACCCGGTGTGCCATCCTCTGCCGCAGGGCGCGGCGCAAAGGTTTCCAGCCCGCGCGTCACCGGATGGCGACGGCCAACATCCGAGATCATCGGCACGAACCCCTGCTCAAGCACACGCTTGGTCGGCATCGCAGGCAGCACATCGCGCAGCGGTGTCCGATAAAGGCTTTCCGCCCCGCCAAAAGCCGGGCCCGAGGCGATCAGAACCGCCCCGCCATCGCGGATATACTGGGTGATATTGTCGATATAGAGGGTCGGCAGAACACCCCGGCGGCGATATCGGTCAAAGATGATCAGATCAAACTCATGCACCTTATCCATGAACAATTCGCGGGTCGGAAAGGCAATCAGGCTCAGTTCAAACACCGGCACGCCGTCCTGCTTTTCCGGTGGGCGCAGGATGGTGAAATGCACCAGATCTACCGCCGAATCGGATTTCAGCAGGTTGCGCCAGGTCCGCTCCCCGGCATAGGGCTCGCCGGAAACCAGCAGCACCCGCAGCCGATCGCGGATACCGTTAACCGAGATCACTGCGCTGTTGTTACGGTCGGTCAACTCTCCCTTGGCCGACGGAACCGTGATCTGCAGCACGTTCATGCCGCCGCGATCCAGTTCAATAGGCAGGGTGATATTGCGGTTTCCGGGAACCTCGAACACTCTGGGATTCTCACCGTTCACCGAAATCAGCAATGGGATCATCTCGCCGCTATCGGGCGCATCGCCCAGCGACTGAACTTCCATCTCAAGCTCGATCTTTTCGCCGACAATGGCAAAGGATGGCGCGGTTTTCACCCGAATGCGCCGGTCCCATTCACCCGGACGTCCGGTCAGGATCACATGCACAGGCGCGGGAAACTCGGTCAGAAAATCCGGGTCATGCACCTGCCCGTCGGTCAGGATAATCGCCCCTGCAATGCGATCCGCCGACACCTCAGCCGCAGCAGAGGCCAGCGCCACCGCCAGCCGCGTGCCACGATCCGCGTCTTCACCAACGCCATCGGTCACGCGCACGGTCCGAATGTCGATCCCCGCCTCACCAGCGCGCTCCCCCAGGGCGGACAGCGCAGCATTCACCTCTGTGCTTGCCCGGCTCATCTGATCCGGGCGAACGTCAATCCGTTGCGAGGCGGTCTCATCCACCACCATCAGCACGATGTCCTGCAGATAATCCCGATCCTCCTGCTTCAGCGACGGATCGGCCAGCGCCAGAACCAGCACCGCACCGGCCAGCGCTCGCAGCCACCAGCCGCTCAGCCCACGCCACAGCGCCAACAGGATCAGCGCGACCGAGATCGCAGCAGCCGCGATGACAAACGGCCAGGGCACCAGTGGCGCGAAGGATATGGAGTCGATCATATCAATTGCCCAGACGATCCAGCAGGGCCGGGACATGCACCTGATCGGATTTATAGTTGCCGGTCATCACATGCATGATCAGGTTGACGCCGAACCTGTAGGCCATCTCGCGCTGACGCGCACCAGCCGTCCCCCGGCCGACCGGCAGCATCGGCACACCGCGTTCATCCATGGCCCAGGCCGCCGCCCAGTCATTGGCGCCGATCACCACCGGCGTCACCCCGTCATTGAGGTTGCGGAACGGCATGCCCTCTACCTCTTCCGCATTCGGCGCGGCTTCGACCCAGACGTCGGTATTGGCGTAGCGTCCCGGGAAATCCTTCAGCAGATAGAAAGTGCGGGTCATCACGTGATCCGGCGGGGCCGGTTCCAGCGCCGGAATGTCCAGCTTGGCCGCCAGCCGCTGCAAGACCCGCCCATTCGGCGTTCCGCCCCCCGGGCCACCGCCCAGATTGGCATCACGCGTGTCAAACAGGATCATCCCGCCCGAGCGCAGATACTGGTTCAGCTTGGCATAAGCCGCATCCGAAGGCAGGTCCTGCGCCTCCGAAACCGGCCAGTACAGAAACGGCAGGAAAGAAATCTCGTCATTTTCCAGATCAACCGCCACCGGATCGCCCGGCTCCACCGCTGTGCGACGGCCAAGAATGGTGCTTATCCCGCGCATCCCGGCCTCGCTGATGCGATCAACTTTGGGATCGCCCGTGACGACATAGGCCAGCACTGTCTCGGTCGCGGCGCGCAGGGCTAACTGATCGGCCCGACGCTGCTCCGCTGCGGTCATCTCGGCCGCTTCGGTCTGTGCGCTGCCCGGCGGCGGGGCTGCAACCAGACCCAGCGCCAGCAAGATCATCGCCGCACGGGCCATCCGCGGACCGGACAAACGCCCGCCAATCCACAAGGTCGCCAGTATATCCAGCGCAAGCAGACCCAGCGCGACCAGTATCAGCCACGGCTTCAGGATTGTTTCAGAAACGACACCCATAGCCTCGGATGTTACACCAGCGGGCAGCGGAGCCAAAGGCGAAAGCGTATCGCCCGCCCGAAACAGGTTTAGAGCAAACCGGCGGTCGCCTGCCTGATACAGCCCCGGCGGCATGTCAGGGCCGGGCCGCTCGTTGATCAGCCTCGCGCCATCCACCCCGGTCAGCAATTTGGGCTCTTGCACCGTGCCGAAGCCATCCAGCACCGCCACGGGTGTCCAGGTTTGCCCCTCAAGATCGGTCGCTTCGGGCGCAGCCCCCCTTGTGGACACGGCCAGGCGTTCCAGCATCTGCACATACAGCACCGTCAGCGGCAGATTCGACCATTGCGCGCTGGCAGTCACATGGAACAGCACCACGCGCCCCTCACCCTGATTGCGCCCGGTGACCAGCGGTGTGCCATCCTCAAGCGCGGCCATCACCCGGTCAGGCAGATTCGGGTCGGGTTGCGCCATGACCTGACTTGTAACATCCACGTCATCCGGTAGGGGCAGGCCATAGAACGGGCTGGTTTCCGGGAAGGGCCGCAACTGTTTCGGCGCCCCCCAGGACATCGCGCCGCCCACATTGCGCCCCCCCGCCCGCAGGCGGACAGGCAAAAGCGGGTCTTCCTCCAACTGCCCCTCACCCGATTGCGCCAGACGCGGCCCGGCAAACCGGATCAGCAAGCCGCCCGCCTCGATCCAGGCGATCAGCCCCTCACGCTCGCTGTCGCCCAAACGGCCAACATCGGCAAAGATAATCACATCCGGGTTGGCGGTCAGGATATCCGCAAGCGGTGCCTCGATCAGATCGGCCGAGGGTTCCAACGCCTTGCGCAGGAAAAACAGGGGTGAGTTCAGACGCTGCTGCTCAGATTGCGCGACACCGGCCACCAGTCCGATCTTGCGCCGCTTCAACCCATCATCAGCCAACGCCACCGCCCCAGCTGAGCGGACCTGCGGCAAAGCCAGCCGCGTCACCCGGTTGCGCAGTTCCAGCGGCAGGTCGAGGGCAACCTCCTGCACCGCGTCGGCGTCCAGATCAAACATGACCTGATCCTGACCCAGCACCCGCTCGATCCCGCGTGGATCGGTGCCGATGGCCGACAGTTGCAGGGACGCACGCGCACCACCTTCGGCGCGTAGCACCTCCAGCCGAACGGCTCCGTCCCGAAACTCCGGCGCGGTCAGCGCAATCGGGTTTGCATCATCGGACACCACCGTAACCGGTCCACGCGCCATCAGCGCCGCCAGAAATGCCGCGTCATCTTCGCCCGCCAGCCCGTCCGTCAGCCAAATGGTTTCAAACCCGGTCTCGTCACCAGCGCCCGACACCTCATCCAGCCAAGCGGCAAAGCCAAGCCGGTCTGCCGACCAAGATTGCGGCACCAGCCCCGTCACCCGGCTGGCAAGCGCGGCAGCATCACGAAACGGAATGCGCGGATCGCCAGGCACCGGGTCTGTCAGCAGCATCACCGCCGCAGGACGCCCCGCCCGCGCCGCCTGATCCAGCACTTCGGCCGCCCGCGCCTGCCGGTCTGACCAGCGCGGCGCACTGGCCCAACTGCCATCCATGGCCACCAGAACGGGGCTATCCCCCCGGGCCTGCACATCCGGGTTCAGCACCGGATCGGCAAAGGCAAATATCGCCGCCGCAAGGGCCCCCATACGCAGCAACAGCAACCACCAGGGCGTTCTGACCGGCTCTTTCTCAGGGTCACGCAGCCCCAACAGCAAACGCACCCCGGGAAACACCCGCTTGGCCGGGGCTGGCGGCACCGCACGCAAAAGCCACCACAGCACCGGCAGCACCGCCAAGGCGACCAGAATAGCCGGGGTCAGAAAAGCAACAGGACCGGCGCTCAGCATCTAACGCACCCCGCCAATCGCCATATAAAGCCACAACAGCGCCTTGCGCGGGCTGTCCGAGGTGCGATGCACCATCCAGCGCCACCCGGTGCGCTTGGCCATGGTTTCCAAAGCGTCCCGGCGTTCCTGCAGCCGGTCACGATAGGCATCGCGCAGCGCACGCGCGCGCTGGGTCTCAAACTCCACCCCGCCCCCCATGGAGCGGAACACCGTGCGCCCGTCAAACGGGAAACTTTCCTCTGTTTCATCGACAATCTGAACCAGACAGCCCTGCACATTGCTGTCCGCAGCATGGGTCAGGGCTGGAAAAATATCTTCGCGCGCGCCCATGAAATCCGACAAAAACACCGCCCGCCCGCTGGTCGAGAACCGCGCCATCGGCGGTGCGCCAAAATCCGGGCGATCCTCGCGCTCAGCCGCCATGGACATCGCCATACAGGACAACTGACGCTCGCCCGATCGCGGCATCGCCGCCTCGGTGCCCAACAGCGACACCCGCTCCCCGGCTTTGACCAACAGCACCGACAGCGCCAGGCTCAGCAAGACCGCCCGATCCCGCTTGGACCGCTCCGCCTTAGGGCCCTTATAGTCCATCGCCTGCGCATCATCCGCCCAGATGCTGACGGTCTGCGCCGCTTCCCACTCCATCTCCCGGATATAAAGGCTATCGGACCGCCCGGACCGCCGCCAATCCACAGCCGTCTGAACATCCCCCGGCACGGCCCGGCGATATTGCCAGAAATTCTCGCCCATCCCGGCCCGTCTACGGCCATGCACGCCCATCGCCACGGTAAACGCCAGACGCTCTGCCTCAGCCAGCAAGGGCGGCAGAGAGCCAGCGATTTTCTCGGCGTCGCGGCGCAGCAGGACCGCAGAGCGGACCGTGTCGGACACAGCTTCGCTCACGCAGCAACGTCCCGCTTCAGAACAGTGGTCAGCAGCTTGTCAATCACGCCATGAATGGTCTGCCCATCTGCACGTGCGGCAAAGCCCAGCGCCATACGGTGCGTCAGAACCGGATGCGCCATGGCAACGACATCATCCGTGCTGGGCGCCAGACGCCCCTGCATCAAGGCCCGCGCCCGCACGGTCAGCATCAGCGCCTGCGCTGCACGCGGCCCCGGCCCCCAGGCCAGTGATGCCGCGATATCGGCCTCGGCATCCGCCGTGTCTGGACGGGCCGCGCGGACCAGATCAAGGATCTGCTCAACCACCGATTCGCCCACCGGCATCCGCCGGATGATCTGTTGCGCCTGCAGCAGGCTGGCCGCATCAAACACCGCCTCGGCCTGTTTTTCCTCAACGCCGGTGGTGGCAAGAATAATATCCCGCTCCGCCTCGCGATCAGGATAAGGCACATCAATCTGCACCAGGAACCGGTCAAGCTGCGCTTCGGGCAGGGGATAGGTCCCTTCCTGCTCAATCGGGTTCTGGGTCGCCAGAACGTGGAACGGGCGCGGCAGCGGGCGGTGTTCGCCTGCAATCGTCACCTCATGCTCCTGCATCGCCTGCAACAGCGCCGACTGGGTTCGCGGGCTGGCACGGTTGATCTCATCGGCCATCAGCAACTGGCAGAAAATCGGCCCCTGAATGAATTTGAAGGTCCGGCTGCCATCGGGACCGGTCTCCAGCACCTCGGCCCCCAGAATGTCCGAGGGCATCAGATCCGGCGTGAACTGCACCCGGTTGGCATCCAGCCCCATCACCGTGCCCAAAGCCTCCACCAGCCGGGTTTTGGCCAGCCCGGGCGCGCCCACCAGCAGGCCGTGCCCACCACACAGCAACGCATTCAACGTCAGATCAACAACCGTCTGCTGCCCGATGACCCGACGGCCCACCATCTGGCGCGCCTTGACCAGCGCCTCGGCGGTTTTTTCCATTTCGCTGACCAGGTCTTCAGTGCTCATAAGGCCATCCTGTTCTGGGGCGCGCCGGATCACCGGCCGCCAATTCCTAACTGCTTTGACCAAATACTCTAGCAAACTATTGTCACGATAGCGAAGGACAAACTGGACATGACCAAAAACACCCCTGATCAGAACTCCGTGATGCCCGATGCAGGCGCGCTGGCAGCGGCTGCAAAACAGGCCTCAGCCCGCGGCCCGGCCCCGGTGCATCTGTGGAATCCGCCCTTTTGCGGCGATCTGGACATGCGCATCACGCGCGATGGCACCTGGTTCTATCAGGGCACACCGATTGGCCGCGCGCCGATGGTGCGGCTGTTCTCCACCATCCTGAAACGCGAGGGGGACAAGTATTTTCTTGTCACACCTGTAGAAAAAGTCGGCATCACCGTAGATGACGCGCCTTTTGTCGCAGTGGATTTTGATGTCACCCCGGACGGCCTGCGCTTCACCACCAATGTCGGCGATGCCGTGACCGCCAGCCCGGACCACCCGATCCGCGTCGCAATTGCGCCAAAGACGGGTGAGCCCAGCCCCTATATCCTGATCCGCAGCAATCTAGAGGCGCTAATCGACCGCAAAAGCTTCTATCGGCTGGTAGAACTGGGAGAGCATCGCCAACAAGACAATCAAAGCTGGTTCGGCATCACCAGCAACAAAACCTTCTTTCCAATGATCCCCAGCGATCAACTCGGCTAAGCGCCGCGCCTGGTGCCGCGCAAACACCATTCACCAAGACCGCTAACGCCCCTCAATAAAGGTCTTGTAGCCCCAGATCAGCAGAATCACCCCGATAAAAGCCCCAAGGAACCCGCCGAACAGGCCCAAAAGCAGCCGCACCACGATCCCCCCGAACAATGCGCCAATAACCCCCAGCGCAACAGTATGAGGCACAGGCAATTCCATACCCATCGCCCGCGTCGCCAGAAATCCAGCTGCCGCACCGACAATCAAAAGCCAAATAAGTCCCATGGCGTGCCCCCTTTCCCCTTATAACTTAGGAAAGGCAGACCCCCGGTTCCAGTGCAAAGCCCCGCAGAAAATCCTCCGCCGCCATCGGCCCCTTACCCGCCCGCTGCAACCGCAGCAACCGGATCGCCCCAGCCCCGCAAGCAATAGTGGTCCCGCGCAACACAGTGCCCGGCGCGCCCGCGCCCTCAGCCATCTCCGACTGCAAAACCTTGATCCGCTCGCCCTGCACCTCGAACCACGCTCCGGGAAACGGCGACAGGCCCCGGATATGCCGATCCAGATCAACCGCCGACCGGCTGAAATCCAGCCGCGCCTCCTCCTTGTCGATCTTGGCCGCATAGGTCGCGCCCTCTTCGAGCTGCGCTGCCGCAGGCAAAGGCAACGCCGCCAGCACATCCACAATCAGATCCGCCCCCATCGCAGACAACCGATCATGCAAAACGGCCGTCGTGTCAGATGCCGCAATCTCCGTCTCAGCACAGCGCAGCACCGGCCCGGTATCCAGCCCCGCCTCCATCTGCATGATACACACGCCGGTCCGATCATCGCCCGCCATGATCGCCCGATGGATCGGCGCCGCCCCGCGCCAGCGCGGCAGTAACGAGGCATGAATATTCAGACATCCCAATTTCGGCGCATCCAGCACCGCCTGCGGGAGGATCAGCCCATAGGCCACCACCACCGCCACATCCGCTCCCAGCTCCGCAAAAGCCGCGCGCTCCGCCGCATCCTTGAAATTCAGCGGATGCCGCACCTCCAGCTCCAAAGCCTCCGCCCGCGCCTGCACCGGTGAAGGCCGCTCCTGCTTGCCCCGCCCGGCCCGGCGCGGCGGCTGGCAATAAACCGCCGCCACATCATGCCCGGCTGCAACCAGTGCCTTCAGCACAGGAACCGAAAACTCCGGCGTGCCCATGAAAACAATCCGCATCAACGCGCCTCCCGTTTCTGCCGCTTGGCGTATTTCTCCAGCAGCATCCGCCGCTTCACGGGCTTCAGCCGGTCGAAAAACAGCTTGCCGTCCAGATGATCAATCTGATGCTGGACCGAGGTCGCCCAAAGCCCCACCAGATCCGTCTCGGCCACTTGCCCATCCTGATCCAGATACCGCACCGTCACCGCCCGCGGACGCGCAACAACCGCCGAAAATCCGGGCAAATTCGGGCTGGCCTCTTCATGCTCCCGCAATTTGACCGAAGCATGCAAAACCTCAGGATTGGCCATCCGCAACGGCGCATGATCCGCCCCCGCATCCACCACAATCACCCGGCGCGCCACGCCAAGCTGCGGGGCCGCCAAGCCGACACCGGGCATGGCATACATCGCTTCAAGCATCTCCTCCCAAAGCGCACGGACCGCATCATCAACCGAATCCACCGGTTCGGCCACCCGCTTCAGCCGGGGGTCCGGCCACATCAGAAAAGACCGCGCCATCCCCGCCCCTTCATTGTTCTCAAAATATCCCCGCCGGAGGCATAAAATCAGGCGCTCACGCCCGCATCTGTGCCTTCTTCAGCTTTTTCATCTTGTTGGTGATCATCCTGCGCTTCATCGCACTCAGATAATCAATGAACAACCGCCCGTTCAGATGATCCAGCTCATGCTGCGCACAAACCGCCCATAACTCATCGCACTCGCGCTCCTGCAGCTTGCCGTCCTGATCCAGATAGCGCAGCGTCACGGCTGCGGGCCGGGTCACATCATCATAGATATCCGGGATCGACAAACAGCCCTCTTCCGCCGTCACCACCTCGTCCGAGGCACGGATGATCTCGGGATTGATACAGATCGTCGGCTCCTTGCCCTGCTCCTCGCGATGGCAGTCCATCACGAAAATCCGCTGCATCACCCTGATCTGCGGCCCGGCCAGCCCGACACCCGGTGCATCATACATGGTTTCCAGCATATCATCCGCCAGGCGGCGAATGGATGCGTCAACCTCCTCTACCGGCGCACATGGCTTTTTCAGGCGGGGATCGGGGTGCAGGATGATGGGCCGTACTGTCATATCCCCGGATTTAGGCGATCCGCTGATGGGCCGCAACCAGCGCTTTCGGACTTGCGCCCGGTGCCCCAGCGGCTAGCTTGGGACCAAATCGTGTGAGGTAGGTGGCATGAACTTCAATTTCGACACCCTGATCGACCGACGCAAAACCAACAGCGTCAAATGGGATATGCTGGAGAAAATCTACGGCGTCTCGCCCGAGGATGGCATTGCCATGTGGGTGGCGGATATGGATTTCCGCGCCCCGCCCGCAGTGACACAGACGCTGAAAAACATGGCCGAACACGGGCTTTACGGCTATTTCGGCGATGACCGCGCCTATAAAGCCTCCATCATCGACTGGATGCGCCGCCGCCAGGACTGGCGGCTCGAGCCGGACTGGATCGAAACCACCCACGGCCTGGTCAATGGCACGGCCATCTGTGTGCAGGCCTTCACCAAACCTGGCGATGGCGTTATCCTGTTCACCCCAGTCTATCATGCCTTTTCCAAGGTTCTGAAAGCCAATGGCCGCAAGATCGTAGAATCCGAACTGGTCAATAATGACGGCCGTTATGAAATGGACCTCGACGCGCTGGCCGCCAAACTGACCAAGCGCGACAAGATGGTGATCCTGTGTTCGCCGCATAACCCGTCAGGCCGGATCTGGTCGGTGGATGAATTGCGCAAACTGGCCGATTTCTGCGCCGAGCATAAGCTTTTGCTACTCTCGGATGAAATCCACCACGATCTGGTCTTTGACGGCCACGGCCACACCGTCCTGCCCAATGCCGCGCCCGAGCATATGGACCGCATCATCATGCTGACCGCCGCGTCCAAGACCTTCAACCTTGCGGGCGGACAGACCGGCAATGTGATCATTTCTGATCCCACCCTGCGCGAAAAATTCCGCAAGGTGAATGACAGTCTGGGCCATGGCGGCAACCTGTTCGGCTTCATGATGACCACCGCCGCCTATGCCTATGGCGAGGACTGGCTAGAGGCCCTGCTGCGATACCTCAACGACAATCGCAAACTGTTTGACGAAGGCATCAATGCGATCCCCGGCGTCAAATCCATGGAAATGGCCTCCACCTATCTGGCCTGGGTCGATTTCGCCGATACCGGCATGAGCCTTGATGACGTGCTGGAGCGTGTGCAGGGCAAAGCCCGGGTTGTGCCAAACCACGGCCCGACCTTCGGCAAGGGCGGCGAGACGTTCCTGCGGTTCAATTTCGCCACCCCGCGCCCCCGCCTGCGCGAAGCAATTTCCAGACTGCAGGATGCGTTTTCCGACCTGCAATAGGTTTTACCCCCGGGATGACTGGTCCCGGGGCTCGTTTGTTTTATTTGAAGTTAACCACGTCCCGTTACGAGGTCTTTCATGACGTCCAAACCCGCCCCGCTGCCAGACCGCGTCTGGCTTCAGCGCACGTCGCCGCCGCATCTGGCGACGATGGTGCTGATGGCGGGTATGGGGCCGCTGGCCATGAACATCCTGCTGCCCTCGCTGCCCGCCATGGCAACTTATTTCGAGACCGACTATGCGCTGGTGCAGCTGGCGGTCTCGGGCTATCTGGCGATGACCGGGGCGCTGCAACTGATTATCGGGCCGCTCTCTGACCGGTTTGGCCGCCGCCCGGTGGTGCTGGCGGGATTGGGCATCTTTATCCTCGCCTCGCTGGGCTGTGCGCTGTCCACCAATATCTGGATGTTCCTGGCCTGCCGCATGCTGCAGGCCAGTGCTGCCGCCGGTATGGTCCTGTCCCGTGCTGTGGTGCGCGATATGGTGGAATCGCATAAAGCAGCCTCGATGATTGCCTATGTCACCATGGGCATGGCGGTGATCCCGATGATCGGGCCAACGATAGGCGGATATCTTGGCGCACATCTGGGCTGGCAGGCATCATTCTGGCTCACATTCGTGGTCGGATTGATGGTGATCGTTTTGGTCTGGCTGGATCTGGGCGAGACCAACCAATCGCAATCCTCGTCCCTATCAAGCCAGTTCCGCAGCTATCCCGAGCTGATCCGCTCCCGCCGTTTCTGGGGCTACACCCTTGTCGCAACCTTTTCCTCCGGCGGTTTTTTCGCCTTTCTGGGTGGCGCGCCCTGGGTTGCCAACGAAATTCTTGGCATCTCTCAGGACCGGGTCGGCCTCTATTTCGCGATGATTGCGATTGGCTATATCTTGGGTAACTACATATCCGGCCGCACAGCCGAACATCTGGGCATGAACAAACTGATGTTGGCCGGTGCCATTGTCGCCACGGTGGCGGGACTGATCGGCCTGATGCTGTTTGCCGCCGGGATCGTGCATCCACTTTCGCTGTTTGGACCGGTCGCATTTCTTGGGGTCGGCAACGGTCTGACCCTGCCCTCGGCCAATGCAGGGATCGTCTCGGTCCGACCCAAGCTGGCGGGCAGCGCCTCGGGCCTTGGTGGGGCAATGACCATTGGCGGTGGGGCCATACTGGCCGCCGTCACCGGCGCGCTGTTGACCAAGGAAACCGGGGCCTACGCGCTACTGGGCATGATCAGCCTGTCCTCCGCGCTCAGCATAATCGCCGCGATCTATGTCATGGTCCGATCCAGCAATATCAGCGATTGACCTTTAATATCAGCGATTGACCTTTTCGCAGTCGCAGCATTTTCGGCTTGACATATACGCGTAATATTGTGATCTCAACGCCCATCAAAGTGTAATAAAATTACCCCAAGGATTACCATGAGCTTCAAGGTCCAGCCCAGCCCCCGCCCGCGCCCCAATCGCTGCCAGCTGTTCGGCCCCGGCTCCCGCCCGGCCATCTTTGAAAAGATGGCCGCCTCGGACGCGGATGTGATCAACCTGGACCTTGAGGACAGCGTTGCCCCCGATGACAAGCCAGAGGCACGCAAAAATGTCATTCAGGCGATTGGCGATATCGACTGGGGCCAGAAAACCCTCAGCGTGCAGATCAACGGTCTGGACACGCCCTATTGGTATCGCGACGTCGTCGATCTGATGGAACAGACGGGCGAGCGGCTGGACCAGATCATGATCCCCAAGGTCGGCAATGCCGCAGACATCTATGCCGTCGATGCGCTGGTCACCGCAGCGGAAACCGCAAAAGGCCGGTCGAAAAAAATCGATTTCGAGGTCATCATCGAAACCGCAGCAGGCCTTGCCCATGTCAACGACATCGCCGCCGCCACCCCGCGCCTTGCTGCGATGAGCCTTGGGGCCGCCGATTATGCTGCGTCGATGGGCATGGCCACCACCGGGATCGGCGGGACACAGGAAAACTATTTCATGCGTGCCCCCGATGGCAGTCAGCACTGGGCCGACCCGTGGCATGCCGTCACCGTCGCCATCGTCGCCGCCTGCCGCACCCATGGCGTGCTGCCGGTCGACGGACCATTCGGCGATTTTTCCGACGATGAAGGCTTCACCGCGCAGGCCCTGCGCTCCGCCACACTTGGTATGGTCGGCAAATGGGCCATCCATCCCAAACAGGTGGCGCTGGCCAATCAGGTCTTTACCCCCTCGGACGATCAGGTCGCCGAAGCCCGCGAAATTCTGACCGCGATGGAGGATGCCAAAGCCTCCGGCCAGGGTGCCGCCGTTTACAAGGGCCGCCTCGTCGATCTGGCCTCAATCCGGCAAGCCGAGGTGATCGTCCGCCAGGCCGAGATGATCGCCGCCAGATAAACCGCCCGACCTTTGCCCAATCTCACACCACGCGTCGCCAGCGCTTGAACTGGCGCGCCCGCGCGCCTATCGTTCCAAGGTCCAGCAGGACAGTCGATCCACGGAGAAGAGATTTGGAAAAGATACCCCTTACAAAACGGGGCTACGACAAGCTTGATGCAGAGCTGAAGCAGCTGAAATCCGAGGCCCGCCCGAATGTGATCCGGGCCATCGCAGAGGCGCGCGAACACGGCGACCTATCGGAAAACGCCGAATACCACGCCGCCCGCGAACAGCAGAGCCATATCGAGGGCCGCATAAAGGAACTCGAAGGCATCATCGGGCTGGCCGATGTGATTGATGCGACCAAGATGTCCGGCTCCATCAAGTTCGGCGCAACGGTCGAGATTGTCGATTGCGACACCGACAAGAAAATCACCTATCAGATCGTCGGTGAGGCCGAGGCTGATATCGAAGCCGGTCTTCTGAACATCAAATCCCCCCTCGCCCGCGCCCTGATCGGCAAGGAAGAGGGCGACGTGGTCGAGGTGAACACACCGCGCGGTCAGAAAGACTATGAAATTCTGTCGGTGAAATACGTCTAAGGCAGAGCATCGGGGGGCAGGATGCAACTGCACGAACCACAACCGCCAGCGATCTATCGCAAGGCCGCCATCGTACTCAGCCTGCTTTGGGCCGCGATTGTGCTGGGCTATGGCTTTGGCCATCTGGGCGGGGGCATCGTCTCGGTCATGATGACCCTTTTGGCGATGCTGGTCGTCCTGATCGTCCCCATCGCCGCCATTTGGGGGGTGGAACGTCTGGCCAGCTCGCTGGCCCAGACCAACGCCAAGCTGATGGCACTGGACGCCGAGATCCGCCAGCGCGCCGGTGTCAAACCCGCGCTGCCCGACATGCGCCCGGTCGAGGAACTGGGCAAGCGTGTCAACAAGCTGGAGGCGCTGGAGAAACAGGTCGCAGAGCTCGCCGCCCTGCCCCGCCTGGCCCCTGCGCCGCAGCCAGGCCTGCCCGCAGCACCTGATGAGGTCACACCAAAAACCCCGCCTCAACCGTCAAAATCGCCGGACCCTCAGCCCGAATTGCCGATCTTCGAGCCGCCCGGCGATGTCACCCTGTCGCGCCCCCAGATCGTGCGCGCCCTGAACTTCCCGCAGGATGCCGCAGATACGGACGGGTTTGCTGTGCTGCGTCAGGCGCTGGCCAGCCGCCATCTCGCCCAGCTTTTG
The DNA here is from genome assembly GCF_054457435.1 of Halovulum sp. GXIMD14793. Lineage (NCBI taxonomy): Bacteria > Pseudomonadati > Pseudomonadota > Alphaproteobacteria > Rhodobacterales > Paracoccaceae > Halovulum > Halovulum sp. GXIMD14793. Next base: position 42,097 of record NZ_JBTLNE010000012.1, read on the forward strand.
CAGGCGGCCGAGGATTGCCTGAATTTCCTGTCGCAAGACGCCCTCTATATGGACGATCTGCTGATCGCCCCGGCCTCTGCCGATGACTGGCGCGCCTTTGCCAAAGGCGGCCGGGCCCGCGCCTCGCTGCTGCCCATGCAGGGCATTCGCGACGAAGAGGCGCTCGCCCAGGTCCGCACCCGCATGCGCGCCGACCCGATCTTTCGCGACACCGCCCTGGTGCTGCAACGCCGCTTCGACGACTTCCTGTCCGTCTTCGCGGCCGAGGCCGATGACAGCGAGTTGCTCGACCTGATGAACACCCGTACCGGCCGCGCCTTTGTCCTGTTTGCACAGGTCAACGGGTCGCTGGATTGATATGTTCCGCTGTGTAAATCATCTGCAGTGACGACACCCGCAAAGTGCTGAGCCGCGCATCGCCGAGCCGTGGTGCGGCGATGCACCAGCTATTCAGATCGCTTTATCCCAGCACCAGCGCGCTTCACCCGCTCAAGGCACCAAGACCACCCCAATCGCCGTGCCGCCGGGACGGCTCGGCGATGCGCGGCGGCCTTAGGCCTTTGTTCCGCGCTGGAACGGCATCCCTAAATCCCAAACCCCTCATAAGGCAGAAACCGCACCGGCATTCCCGGCTGCACATCCAGCGCATCATCGGGCAACTCTACCAGCCCATCCGCCCAGCTCAGACCCGAAATCCGGCCCGAGCCTTCGGATTGAAACACCTCGACCCCGCCTGCCACACGGCGCGCCCGCAAGTATTCCCGCCGCCCCGGCTTCTTGGATTTCGCAAACGCCGCAGGCAGGGTCTGCGCGGTCGCTTCACACCAACCCTGCCCGGACATCAGACAAAGCGCGGGCCGCACAAAGATCAACGCACAGACAAAGGCCGCAACCGGATTGCCCGGCAGACCAAAAACTGGTGTGCCGTCCCAAACGCCCAGCGCCAGCGGACGGCCCGGTTTGACCGCAATACGCCAGGTCTCAATCGCACCATGCGCCTTCAGGGCGGCAGAGACATGATCCTCATCACCTGCCGACGCCCCGCCGGAGGTCAGGATCGCATCACAGCGCGTGGCCGCATCGGCCAGCATCCCGGTCACCGCCTCGGCCCGGTCCGGGGCCTGCCCCAGATCGACCAGATCAAAGCCCCAGCGCCCGATCAGCGCCGACAGCATCGGACGGTTGGCATCGAATATCTGATGCGCCAGCGGCACCTCGCCCGCCTGCACCAACTCGTCACCAGTGGACATAACACCGATGCGCAGCGGTGTGCGCACCGAAACCGTCGAACAGCCCAAGGCTGTCAGCAAAGCCAGATCAGCAGGCCGCAGCCTGTGCCCGGCGGGCAGAACCTCTACCCCTTCCAGAACATCCTCGCCCGCCTTACGGGTATTGGCGAAAGGCTTCAGGCCCGCCGCAAACCGCAATACCGCGCCGTCAACCTCCGCATCCTCCTGCAACAGCACGGTATCGACACCCTCGGGCAACATGGCCCCGGTCAGAATTCGCAGCGCCTGCCCAGCAGGCAAGCTGCCCTCAAACGGCACCCCGGCAGCCGCGCGCCCCTGCATCAGCGGCAGCGAAATCTCCGCCCCTCCGGGCAGGCTGTCGGCGGCAAAGCCATAGCCATCAACGGCCGAATTGGCATAAGGCGGGTTGGACCGCGCCGCGACAGCTGCCTCTGCCAAGATACGCCCATCCGCTTGCCCCACCGGCACAGTTTCCGCCCCTGCAATGCAGGTCAGCCCATCCCGCAGCCGCGCGAGCGCCTCATCCACCGGGGTCCAGTCAACACCGGGCGGCAAAGCGAAACAGTCATTGGCCAGCTTCTTCATCCCAGATCCTTCAGGATAAACGCGGCAATCGCCGGGATATCATCCAGCGGCAGCACCGGCTGCGTCACCGCAAACCCCTCCGGGTTGCCCGCCACCGCGCGGATCGACGGCATGCTCAGCGCCAGCGGCTCGCGCCCCTTGGCCTCCCGAAACACCTCGATCTTGGGATGAGCGTTGTTCTTGTAGCCTTCGACCAGCACCAGATCGACCGGGGTCATCTTGGGCAACAGCTGCTCCAACTCCCACTCATCCTCGTCGCGCAATTCATGCATCAGGGCAAAGCGATTGCGCGAGGCAAGCATCACCTCCGACGCCCCCGCGACGCGGTGCTTATGGCTGTCGCGCCCTTCCTGATCGACGTCAAACGCATGATGCGCATGCTTAATGGTGGACACCGTCAGGCCCTGCCCCGTGAAATGCGCCACCAACCCCGCCACCAGCGTCGTCTTGCCCTGATCCTTCCAGCCGGTGATCCCGTAAACCTTCATAAACCTGCCCTGAGTTCCGCCAGATCCTCTGGCGTGTTAACATTGAAAAATGGGTCCGGAGAGCCCTCAAACACCGCCTTGGCGCAGCCATGCGGCTCTGTCCATGCGACAACTTTGGAGATGCCAGCACCCAGCGCCGCGCGCAAATCCTCCCGCAGGCTGACGGGCCACAGACCAAATGTCGGATGCCGCGCCAATCCCCGCTCCGGATCCGGCGTCATGGCCATCGCCAAGGGCACGCCCGCCTCTGCCCGCGCCTCCTGCAATCGCGCAACCAGATCAAGCGGCAGCATCGGCGTATCCCCCGCAGCCGTCACAATCACCTCCGCCCCTTGCGCCGCCGCATAATCTATCCCCGCCAGCACCCCGGCCAAAGGCCCGGCAAAGCCGGAAATGCTGTCCGGCACAACCGGCAGATCAAACGCCCCGAATCGCGCCGGATCCCCATTGGCATTCAAGACCAGCCCATCGCATTGCGGCCCCAACCGCTCCACAATGATCTCCAGCAAAGTCCGCAACCCAAGCGCCAGCAAACACTTGTCACCCCCGCCCATCCGCGTCGCCTGCCCGCCAGCCAGAATCACCCCAAGCGGTTTCATGCCGCGCGCCATTCACTAATGAGTTCCAATGCCTCTTGCTGCGTCAGACCCTCCGGCAAATCCTCGGCAAGGACAGGCAACATAGCGTCACCAAGCAACAACACAACAAAACCAGTGTCTGAGGCTACAATATTTCGAACATTCGTCCAGGAATACTCATACCTTCCCGCCTCAGTGATCGCGAGGATTCCATCCTTGGAAAAACAACCCTCGACCAAGGGACGCGTGCACAAATATTGGTCGAATTTCCGGCGAAACACCTTAGCGTTCAGATAGCTGGGCACAAAGCATAGGGCATACCCCATCACCACCCATAATGCCGGGCTCATCGCCAACGACGTCACTTGGCTAAAACTCACTGCCGTGATGAACAAGGCAAGTGATGCAATGAACGTAAGAAGACCGACGTAGCTATCCTCTCCCGCTATCCCCTTTCTGAACTTCGCAACCTCTACCCAATAGATACGCGACAGCTCCCGCGACCATCGCATCTTGCAGTCTATCTCTGACCTCACTGGACTCCCCCTGTCCTTCGTGTCGCCTGTCCGCCAACAACGACCAACTGTTTCATGCCGCACGCCACCGGTTGATCAGGTCCAGCGCCCTGTCATGGCCAAGCCCCTCAGGCAGGCACTCATTCGGCAAAGCCAGAAAGTTACTGCCGTAAAGGTTGATACCGATACCGGTTTCCATACTCGCAACCTTTTGCACCGCCCCCCATCGATACACGACATCAGCATGTGCTGAGCGCAGCTTGATCCCGTATTGATCAATCGTCACCGCCATCTTTCCGATGTTTTGCATCGCGCCATCTATCGTCTTGGCCGTGCTAAAGGAAACCGCGACAGCGACACCAACCGCCCCAACCAGGCCGATGACCAGCCCCACGGGGCCAGAGCTTCGCGCAGCGCGCACGGCCATTTCAGCCTCATAAGTCCCGGCCCAGAAATACAGCAGCGCATATCCAAGCCCGAGCACCAGAATAAACCCGACAACAATCACGACCACGGCCAGTGACTCAGGATCGGACACCTCGCCAAAACGATCGACGATTTCGCGATCCATTGTCAGGTCGTAGCGGATTTCCTCAAACATCCCCTGCCCCCTTCCGTCGCGCCGCCCTCGGCTCATCCCGCACCGCTGACAGATCAGCATCACGGATCACCCGTTCGTCCCCGCTCAGGCACAAGAACCGCTGGCCCCGCATACGCCCGATCAGGGTCAGACCGACCTGCCGGGCGATCTCTGCCCCCCAGGCGGTAAAGCCGGATCGGCTGGCCAGCACCGGGATGCCCATCAACGCCGTCTTGATCACCATTTCCGAGGTCAGACGCCCCGTCGTATAGAGCAGCTTATCCTCTGGCCCCATACCCTCCATCCGCATCCAGCCTGCGATCTTGTCGACAGCGTTATGACGCCCGACATCCTCCATATAGATCAGCGGCTCCGCCCCCCGGCACAGCACCGTGCCATGGATGGCACCGGCCTCCAGATACAGGCTGGGCATGGTGTTGATCTTATGCGCCAAGGCATAAAGGTCGCTGGTCCGAACCGGGGTGGGGGGCAGCTCCAGCCCCTCCAACCCCTCAATCATGTCGCCAAAGACAGTGCCGACCGCGCAGCCCGAGGTGCGGGTCTTTTTCTGCAGCTTATCCTCGTAATCCGTCTCCCGCGCGGTGCGCACCACCACCGTTTCGATTTCCTCATCGAAATCGACGGCCGTGATCTGGTCATCGGACCGCAGCATACCCTGGTTCATCAGGTACCCCACAGCCAGATAATCCGGGTAATCCCCAATGGTCATCGCCGTGACGATTTCCTGCCGGTTCAGATAGATGGTCAGCGGCCGTTCCTCGACCACAGCAATGCTCTGCACCCCGCCATGCTGGTCCACCGCATCAACACGGCGGGTCAATTTCGGGTTGGCCGGATCAGGAAGGATGGGTTTTGTCATGCAAGGCACCTTTCACTCCGGACGAAACCATTCCAATCGGTGAAACGCAAGATCGCGAAAAGTCGATTTACCTTGATCATGGCCCGGGTTAGGTCAGTGGGAATGACACAGCGGCGCTCCTCACACATATTCTGGCAAGGCGTTAAGGCCGGGTCCCCCTTTATTCTGGTGGTGGCACCGTTTGCGCTGCTGTTCGGCGTCGTCGCGACCGAGGCCGGCTTGGACCTGCTGCAAACCATGTCGATGAGCTTTCTTGTCATCGCCGGGGCCGCGCAGTTTACAGCCATTTCGCTGATGCAGGAAAACACACCGATCCTGATCGTGCTGGGCACCTCGCTGGCGGTTAACCTGCGTATGGCGATGTATTCCGCCTCGCTCGCGCCGCATATCGGATCGGCACCCCTGTGGAAACGGGCGCTGGCCGCTTATCTGCTGGTGGATCAATCCTATGGCGTGGCGGTCCAACGCTTTCAGGAAGACGTCAGCCTGACCGCTGCGCAAAAAATCACCTATTTCTTCGGCGTGGCCTTCGCCGTCTGTCCGCTTTGGTACGTAATGACTTTGATCGGCGCGCTGGTCGGCTCGGCCATTCCGCCGGAATATGCCCTGGATTTCGCCGTGCCGATCACCTTTATCGCATTGATCGCGCCCTGGCTGAAATCCCTGCCACATATCGCGGCGGCCTTTGTCAGCGTCACCGCTGCCCTGCTCTTTGCCTGGATGCCATACAAAACGGGACTTCTGGTCGCCGCCGCACTGGCCATGGCAACCGGTGCTTGTGTTGAACTTTGGCTGGAAAGGCGGCGCACATGATCCCCGACACGCTGATCTGGCCGGTGATCGTCCTGTTGGGCATCGGCACCTATCTGATCCGGTTTTCGTTCATCGGAATTATCGGGGATCGCGACTTGCCACAATGGGCCCTGCGGCTGCTGCGCTACGTGCCGGTTGCAGTACTGCCCGGACTGGTGGCCCCTATGGTGGTCTGGCCTGACGCCACAGGCGGCGTGCCAGATACCCCCCGGCTGGCCGCCGCCTGTGTCGCACTTGGGATCGGTGTCATAACGCGCTCTGTCCTTGGCGCCATCTTTGGCGGCATGGCAACGCTGTACCTGACCCAAGCCCTGCTTTAGCTTGACGCTGGCCTATAGCATCACATGAAATACCTGAGACATCAGGTATCATCGGGCGCATTGAAATCTCTGATTTCAGGCCGCGTTGGATATTCAGTTTTTTCGCATGATGCTTCAGGTGATATCGTTCCGGCGGGCCAATCCCTGCCAGGTGTCATTCGCAATATCGAGCCTAAGTGTTTCAGTGAGAACAATCTCCTTTGGTGAAGTGGGCCAAAGGGATTGTAGTGTCCCCGTCAGGTGGGGCGCTGTGCGCTAACGCACCGAAATGCGCCCCGGCAATGATAGCCGGGGCGCAATAGAGTCAGTTTTTCGCCAGAAGATCGCGGATTTCTGTCAGCAGATCGACATCGGTCGGTGCTGGCGGCTCATCAGACGCCTCTTCTTCCTCTTTCTTCGTGGCCGCATCCTTGACCCGGTTCACCATCTTGACCAACAGGAACACAACGAAGGCGATAATCAGGAAGTTGATCAGCGCGGTGATAAAGTTACCGTAGTTAAACGTGGCCGCACCGGCGTCCTGCGCAGCTGCCAGCGTCGTGTACTCGCCACCATCAAGCGTGATGAAGTAGTTCGAGAAATCTACACCGCCCAGGATCAGGCCGATAATCGGCTGAATCAAATCACCCACCAATGAGGTGACAATTGCGGTAAACGCGGCGCCGACGATAATGCCGACTGCCATATCCATTACATTGCCTTTGGCAATAAAGTCGCGAAACTCTTTTATCATCGCGGTTACTCCTTTTTCAGCCCCATGTATGCAGCGCCACCTTGCCAGATCGCGCGACGTAACACGAGTGTGCGCGCAAAACGGGTCTCTCAGGCAAGCTGAAACCAGATCAGGCCCCAAACCGCGCGCTTTGTGCAACATGTGGTGCAATCGCGCCGTTTATGCGTGTTTTTTGATACCAGAGCGATCACGGATTGACGGCGCGTTCCTGCCAGTTTGACCAATCTCGTCCTATCGGCTCTTGTCCGCATCACCACCGCGCCTTTAGCCTAGAATTAGCCACATTTTCAAATACTTAAATCTAAGCTCCTGGATGCATATCATCAGTACCAAAATGTCCAAATGCTCCGAAGCACCCGCCTGACAGGCAATTCCCGCCGCCGTTTTCAACCCGGCAAAAACCCACAGATTGATGCACTTTTTCTCAGTTTTCGCCCGACAAGGCGGCAATTTCCTACGAAAAGGACACGAAAAATCCGCTAAATTTCAAGAAATCTGACGCCAAGTCACCAAACCGGACCGGTCAGAAACGGCATTGCGAGCAGCAATCCAGAGCCCCTCAGCCACCTACCTCCGGGTCTCGCCCTTAGACAGGCAACCGACCGTTCAGCACATAATCCAGAATCTGCACAACCTGATCAGGTGTTTCCACCACCGCAAGGGCCGCGGCATCCACCTCTTTCAGCGCATGCTGATGATCCGCGCCATGCATCACGATCAGCGATTTGCCCAAGGCTGCCGCAAAACCCGCATCAAACGCGGCGTTCCACTGCTTGTACTGATCGCCAAACCGCACCACGACGATATCGGCCGCCTCGATCCCGCGCCGGGTCCGAATGGCGTTCAGCTTTGCGCCCTTATGGTCATGCCAGAACTTATCTGTTTCAGCCCCCATGATCCGCACACCGCAATCGTCCGAGGCCGCATGATCCGTAACAGGTGCCGTCACCGTCACATCCAGACCGGCCTTTGCAATGCCGTGCGCAATCTGGTCGCGCCAATCGGTGTGTATCTCACCGGAAAGATAAAGGGTCAGTGTCATGCCTTGGGACATAGCGCGCCGACGCCGCCCCGACAACCGGGATCAGAAGATGAACATATCCGCCGTGATATCCGCCACTGTCAGGTCCTTATCCGGGTTGCGCACCACCAGCGCATCCCTTTGGCCCATCTCGTCAATGATCACGATCCCGACCTTGCCATTGGCCCGCTGCTGTATCCGCAACTCTCCGAACGAGACATTGTAATCGCTCAAATCGATCCGGTCCTTGCCCGGCTCGAACCCTTCGATATTGTCGCGGGTCATGTCCTGCTGCAGGATAAACACATCCGGCAGCGGCGTGCCCCGCAGCACCTCAACCAAGCCCGGTGTGTCTTCGAAGATCGACTGCACAGGCGGTTCGGGCCGACCTGTGTCAAAGATGAAATCCGTCTCGTCCAGCAGGCTGCCGCCGGGCGGCACCACGGCAGGCATCTCAAACGTGACCCGAACAAACTCGTCCCGCACAAAAACCTTGTACTCCGTCACGCTGATCTGCTGCACCATCACCGAGTCCCATGTCACATCAAACCGCGTCAGATCAATGCGATCCACACCATCCTGAAAATTCCGAATGTAGTCCTTGAAGCCGTCGCGCAACAAATCAAAAACATCCGCGCCGGGCTTGCCGCGCATCAGATTGGTGCCTGCGATATCGGCGATGATGTTGGGCATTCCGGCCTCCTGCTCCTGATGATCCGTCTTTCCTGACCGGTTTTGGTTAAGACTAGTTTAAGGTCAGCGTTTGCATTCCTCCGGCGCTGTGCTACGTCTCGCGACCGGTACGGACTGAGGCGCTGGGAACATGGACGATCTGGATCGCATCAAGCAGACATATCTGGCACAAATCGAAAGTGCCGGTGATGAAGCCGCCTTGGAAGAGGTGCGCCTGACCGCCCTTGGCAAAAAGGGCGAGGTCAGCCTGAAAATGCGCGAGCTGGGCAAGATGAGCCCCGAGGAACGGCAGGTCGCCGGGCCCGCGCTAAACGCGCTGAAAACGGAACTGAACGACGCCCTCAACGCCCGCAAAGAGGCCATCGCCGATGCCGCCCTTGATGCCCGCCTTGCTGGCGAATGGGCCGATGTGACCCTGCCGGGCCGCCCCCGCGCCCAAGGCTCGATCCACCCGGTCAGCCAGGTCACCGAAGAGGTGATCTCGATCTTTGCCGATCTGGGATATGCGGTGGCCGAAGGCCCGCAGATCGAAACGGATTTCTACAATTTCGACGCGCTCAATATCCCGCCGGAACATCCCGCCCGGCAGGAACATGACACGTTCTACATGCACCGGCCCGATGGCGATAATGAACCGCCGCATGTGCTGCGCACCCATACCTCACCGGTGCAGATCCGCCATATGGAAGCGCATGGCGCGCCCTGCCGGATCATCGCGCCCGGCCGCGTCTATCGTGCCGACTACGACCAGACCCACACGCCGATGTTCCATCAGGTCGAAGGGCTGGCGATTGACCGCGATATCTCCATGGCCAACCTGAAATGGACGCTGGAAGAATTCTGCCGGACATTCTTCGAGGTTGATCAGGTCGAACTGCGCTTCCGCGCCTCCCACTTCCCCTTCACCGAACCCTCCGCCGAGGTGGATTTGCGCTGCTCCTGGCAGGACGGCCAACTGAAGATCGGCGAGGGCGATGACTGGATGGAAATCCTCGGCTCCGGCATGGTGCATCCAAAGGTGCTGGCCGCAGCAGGCGTTGATCCGGAAAAATGGCAGGGCTTTGCCTTCGGCATGGGCATTGATCGCATTGCGATGCTCAAATACGGCATCCCCGACCTGCGGGCATTTTTCGAATCCGATCTGCGATGGCTGCGCCACTACGGCTTTTCAGCGCTGCGGGTGCCGACAAGGTATGCTGGGTAAAACTGTCTGAAACGTCGCAGGTCAACTTAAACCTGGGTTATCTCGGGAAACTTCACTTCGTTTCGATTTCAACGCATTAGATGATGCGTTATGTCTCGGGTATTTCGCGAGATGCTATAAGCAAAGCCGCAGCGCTCGCTACATATCAGCATCTATTAAATTTTGAAGCACGATGCGTTTCGGATTTGTCCCGAAACGCTTTAGCCGAGCGTCAGAGTAGAAAACTACTCATCAACACCGTCAACCGCCTTGGCGGCCTGGCTTCCGACATGCTCACCAGCTTCTTCCATAGCGCCCTGAAACCAGCCGATCATCACAACGACGTTGATCGCGACGATAGACGCAGTCAGAACAACCCAATCAACGGTGACGGCACCACTTTCGTCGGCGAGTTTTAACTTTAGCTTTCCCAACATAGCGAAAGCACCTCCAAGACCTACTGTCGCATTCCCGACTATCCTTACGGATAAAAGCGGCAAGATTGTGATTAGGGTCCGATCAAAAGCTTTCCGTCAGGTAAATTTATCCAATACATTCAAATAATTAGTTGTTTGCAAGCGTCGACCGCGGCCTTGGCCAAGGCCGCGCAAGATGCGCCCTTTCACTGCGCCGCATCATCCTCTAAAAGCATCTCCGACCACGTAAAACACGGAAATGACCGATGAAATTCACGCTGTCCTGGCTGAAAAAGCACCTCGAGACAGAGGCTTCGCTTGAGGAAATCGTCTACGCGCTGACCGATCTGGGCCTCGAGGTCGAAGGCGTCGAGGACCCGGCAGAGCGGCTGGGCGTGTTTAAAATTGGATATATTAAGGCGGCGGAGAAGCACCCGGATGCCGACAAATTGCGCGTCTGCACCGTCGAAACCGCCGACGGAGACCAGCAAATCATCTGCGGCGCGCCCAACGCGCGGCAGGGGATTCGCGTGGTTGTTGCCCGTCCCGGCGACTATGTGCCGGGGATCGACACCACAATTCAGGTCGGAACGATTCGCGGCGTCGACAGCTACGGCATGATGTGTTCCGAGCGGGAACTGGAACTTTCCGACGAACATGACGGCATCATAGAACTGGGCGACGACGCACAGGTCGGTGACCGCTATATCGACTATGCGGGCAAAAACGACCCGGTGATCGAGATTGCGATCACCCCGAACCGGCCCGACGCGCTCGGCATTCACGGCATCGCCCGGGATCTGGCGGCCCGCGGCCTTGGCACGCTCAAGCCGCTGCCAGCGGCCGATATCGCCGGTTCCTTCAAAACCTCGATCAACGTCACCATCGCCCCGGAAACTCAGGCCAAAGGCTGCCCGCTATTTTGCGGCCGCCTGATCAAAGGCGTCAAAAACGGCCCATCGCCGCAATGGCTTCAGGACCAGCTAAAGGCCATCGGCCTACGCCCGATCTCGGCCCTTGTCGATGTCACCAACTACTTCACCTACGACTGCAACCGCCCGCTGCATGTGTTCGACGCCGACAAGGTAAAGGGCGATCTGCGTGTCGGCTTCGCCGAAGGCGGCGAAACGCTGACCGCACTGGATGAGAACGACTATACCCTCACCCCCGGCATGATGGTGATCACGGACGACAACGGCCCTGAATCCATCGCTGGTATCATGGGCGGGCTGGATACCGGCTGCACCGACGACACCGTCAATGTCTTTGTCGAAAGCGCCTATTGGGACCCAATCATGATCGCCCAAACCGGGCGCAAGCTAAAGATCAACTCCGACGCGCGCTATCGCTTTGAACGCGGCGTTGATCCGGCCTTCACCCCGCAAGGGCTGGACATGGCCGTCGCGATGATACTGGAGCTTTGCGGCGGCGAGGTTTCTGACATGGTCACGGCCGGATCCGTCCCCGACACCGCCCGCAGCTATCAGCTGACCCCGGCGCGGGTCGTCTCGCTGGTTGGGATGGACATCCCGGCAGACGAACAAGCTCGCATCCTCGAAACCCTCGGCTTCAGCGTCACAAAAGGCGATGTGTTCGACGTCGCCGTGCCCTCCTGGCGCCCGGATGTTCTGGGCGAGGCTGACCTCGTGGAAGAGGTGGCGCGCGTCGCCTCCCTGACCAAGCTTGAGGGCAAACCGATGCCGCGCCCCGCAGGGGTTGCCAAACCGGTGCTGACCACAACGCAAAAGCGCCAGTCCACCATCCGCCGCACCATTGCCGCGCTGGGCTATAACGAATGCGTCACCTATTCCTTCATCGACCAGAAAGCCGCAGCACTATTCGGCGACGATGACGATACGGTGCGCCTTGCCAATCCGATCAGCGCCGATATGAGCCATATGCGCCCATCCCTGCTGCCCGGCCTGCTCTCCGCAGCCGCCCGCAATCAGGCACGCGGCTTCGGCGACCTGTCCTTGTTCGAGCTTGGCCCGATCTGGGCCGGGGGCGAGCCTGACGATCAAAGCCTGAACGTCACCGGTCTTTGCATCGGCCACACCAGCGCGCGCGACCCTCATGGCAGCCGCCGCGCCGTGGACCTCTATGATGCCAAAGCCGATGCCGAAGCCGCACTTGCCGCCATCGGGGCCCCGGCCAAACTCATGACCCTGCGCACCGCCCCCGGCTGGTTCCACCCGGGCCGCTCCGGCGTGCTCAGCCTTGGCCCGAAAAACCCGCTGGCCGCCTTTGGCGAGGTTCACCCAAAGGTCCTGAAAGCCATGGGGGTCAAGGGAACCGCCGTGGCCTTCACCGTCTTCCCCGACGCCGTGCCGCAGCCGAAAAAGCAAACCGCAACCCGCGCCGCGCTGCAAATTTCCGACCTGCAAGGGGTGGAACGCGATTTCGCCTTTGTCGTCGATGAGGATGTCGAGGCTGAAAAGCTGCTGCGCGCCGCACAAGGGGCCGACAAAACCCTTATCGAAACCGTCTCGGTCTTTGACGTCTTTTCCGGCGACAAGGCCGTCGCCCAGCTTGGCGAAGGCAAGAAATCAATCGCCCTGGCTGTCCGCCTGCAACCCAGCGACAAGACCCTGACCGAAAAAGACATCGAGGCCGTCGCCGAACGCATCGTCGCCCAGGTCACCAAAGCCACCGGTGCAACCCTGCGCAGCTGATGCGGATCGCGATTGCGGGCTGCGGCATTGGCGGCCTGGCCGCCGCCGGGTTTCTGGCCCGCACCGGGCATGAGGTCACGATCTATGAACGGTTTGACAGGCCCAGGCCGGTTGGCTCGGGCCTTGTCATTCAACCCGTGGGTCAGGCGGTCCTCGACGCTCTGGGCGCGGGACAGGCCGCCCGCAAACTAGGCACCCCCATCACCCGGATGCTGGGGCACGAGGTCGACAACGGCCGCACCGTCCTTGATGTCAGCTACACCCGCCCGGGCCGCCCCCGCTTTGGCCTCGCCATGCACCGCGCCGCCCTGTTTCAGGTGCTGCATGATCAAGCGATGCACGCCGGGGTCCCCATCCAGACCGGATGCGACATAACTTCAGCCGACAATGGCAGACTAAACCTCGCCGATGGCCGCACCGAAGGCCCCTTCGATCTGATCATTGACGCTTTGGGTGCCAGCAGCCCCCTGCGCCGCAACCCGGGCCAGGCGCTCAGCTATGGCGCGATCTGGGGCACCATCGACTGGTCGGAAAAACTCGGCCTCGCCCCCGATCTCCTGCAACAACGCTATCGCCGCGCCGACCATATGCTGGGCATCTTGCCCATTGGCCGCATGCCGGGCAGCCCGGGCCAGAAAGCCGCAATATTCTGGAGCCTGCCGGTCAACACCTACCCCACCTGGCGCGCCACCCCGTTGGATCACTGGAAATCGCAGGCCCAGACGCTTTGGCCCGAGTTTGCCACCTGCCTCAGCCAGATCACCGATCACAACCAGATGACACTGGCCCGCTACGCCCACGGCACACTGAAACGCCCCTATGCCGACCGTCTGGTGCATATCGGCGATGCCGCCCATCTGGCCAGCCCGCAACTGGGCCAAGGCGCAAACATGGCCCTGCTCGACGCCGCCGCCCTGGCCGAAGCCCTCAGCGCACTCCCCCTGCCCGAGGCTCTACCCCGCTACGTCGCCCTGCGCCGCTGGCACGTCCGCCTCTACCAGACAATGAGCTGGGCCTTCACCCCCATGTACCAATCCGACAGCCGCACCCTGCCAATCCTCCGAGACCACATCCTAACCCCCATCAGCCGCATCCCCCCCATACCAGGCATCCTAAGCCGCCTGGTCTGCGGCGAACTGGGCTGGGCCGGATCAAAAGCGGCGCGTGTCCGCTAACGGCAATGCGTGGGTAAGCGTTCTAAGCTCCTACTCCGTAGCGACTTTGCTCAAGAAGCGAACTTTCGCTGCGGACGCGTCAATTGCTGCCCTGCAAGCTCCTAAACACAATAAATCAATGTCGGCGCGACAGAAATGTGGAACAAGCTCCCGACCTCAGTTCGGCCTCCTCTATTGGTCGCGCCCAAACCACATCCGAGAAATCAAGCCGTCCCTTTGGACGAAGTGATGATACAGAGCTGCTCCGATATGCAACAACATCAGCGCGATCATCAAACGTGCTCCAACACCGTGAGGGAAGCGGGGAGCGTATTCTTTGAAATCGGGAAGTTGCGCTTCGGAACCACCCATTACGATTGTACCGGCACCTGACATGGCCATCATTGCAATCCCGCTGCCCACCATTGCAAGGATCACGATGTAGAATAGAAAATGTACCGCTTTCGCCGATTTCTCCTGCCGCGTTGGGGACCCTTCAACCGGCGCAGGTTTGCGATCAAGAAAGAACCACCAGATGATGCGAAAAAGCGTCAGCAGAAGGATCAGAATACCCAAAGGAACGTGGACTCTTAGAAGCGTAGCTTTCGCGGCACTGTCGTCCAACATGCCGATGCGGAACCCTGACCCCAAAAGAATCACGATCAACAACGCGGTAATCCAATGAATGGCGATCGCAACCGTTCCATATCGTTTGTCGGTGCTTTTCATGGGTCAGCTCCTCAGCTTAATAGAAAAAGGCCGGGTAAACCCGGCCTTCAAGTGTTTACTGCTCCAAAAGCGCAGCGCGATACGCCCGACCTACAATATAGGCCGTTGTGAATTCTTCCTCGCTTAACATCGCATCATTGTTCAAATCAGCGCGGCGAAAATCATCTACCATGGATTTATTGTATTCACTGGAACTGATTTCACCATCAGCATCGCGATCCCACATCGCAAACAGGACGCGCCGTGCGGTATCATAACGCTCTAGCTTAATAGCATCATCACGGACATTGTACTCAAAGCCAAAGTCGAAATCGGCAAATTCTTCATATGTGATGCTCTCATTATCATCCTGATCCATTGCAGCAAAGATGCTTTTGCCGAAGTTCGTGAAAGCACCCATATCAAGCAATCCGGCCGAATTTACATTCGGCGGAATTAAACACGGTCAAGGCAAGCTCTTTCCCGGGGTTGATTTCTTCAGCATGTGCGGGCCCGGCTAGTCCCATGACACAAATAATTGCAAGTTTTTTCATAGCGGCGGTCTCCGTGTTTCAGTCAGTTGCTACACTCATCTGGTGAGTTTAGGCTGAAAGTGTCAGTACGACAACATGCTGTCAATTTGGAGTAGGCAGGTTTTGAACGCAACGTGGACCAAAGAAGGTGAAGCTGCGAGCCACTTGATCATGGAGGTCTTTAGGCTGAATGCTCAGTTGCTCCACGCAGGAGATGACTTGGTCGCAGATTTGGGGCTGACGAGTGCCCGTTGGCAGGTTTTGGGAGAGCTTGCTCTTGTAGAGCGCCCTCAACCTGTTTCTTGGCACGCGCGAGCTATGGGAATATCCCGTCAGGGCTTTCAGAGGACCGCCAATGCGTTGCAAAAAGAAGGGTTGGTCAGCTTTGAGGCGAACCCCAAACATAAACGTGCCCGTCTTGTTATGCTAACGCCCAAAGGCAGACAATTGTATGATGCGACAATAGCGCGGCAGGTTCCATGGGTTAACAGGCTTGTTTGCGATCTTTCATCCGAGGACATCACCACATCGCTTCGCGTCGTGAAAAGGCTCAGCAACCTGCTGAAGCAAGCTCGCTGATGTCGTGATCGCATCCCATTTCTCCAACCAAGACATTGAGGTCCTGGTGCCGCATTACAGTGTCTTGCGAAATACCTGAGACATTACGCATCATCGAACGCGTTGAAATCTCTGATTTATGGCAGCCTTGGATGAGTAAGGCTTTTCGCAGGACGCTCTAGCCGGCGCTCAAAGCGAAGATTTTCCAAATAGGCAAAGATAATCGCTTCTGCCCTCGTGTGGCAGGTGTGCTCTGCCAAAAGCTTCGTAAGAAAAGGCAAAGTGCAACAGAAAATAGCGCCATCAGGCAGGTCTGCCCCACCAATCCCCGACTATTTCACTCGCAATACGCTTGCCATACGCCTGCCATACGCTTGCTGGCACCCGATTTCCCTTGGGCGGCGGTGGTCGGAAGGGGCGCAGTCAGCGTGGTGCCTGCGGTCCCTCTCCCAACAAAAAACCCCGGCGTCTGGCCGGGGTTTCATGCTGTTTCGATGTGGTCTGGCTTAGGCCAGCGCGGCTTTCGCCTGATCCACGATGGCGTTGAATGCCTCGGGCTCATGTACGGCCAGATCCGCAAGCACCTTGCGGTCCACCTCGATCCCGGCTTTCGCCAAGCCATTGATGAACTTGGAATAATTCAGCTCTGCATCATGGGCGCGAACGCCTGCATTGATGCGCTGGATCCAAAGCGCGCGGAAGTTGCGCTTTTTCGCCGCCCGGTCCCGGGTGGCATACTGCATCGCCTTATCGACCGCCTGGGTCGCTGTGCGGAAGTTGCGGCGACGTGCGCCATAGTACCCCTTAGCCGCCTTGACCACCTTGCGGTGACGGGCATGGGTCGTGGTTCCGCCTTTTACGCGTGACATATCAAACCCTCCTTAGCGATTATACGGCATGTAGCCCTTGACGATATTCTCATCCTGCTTGGACAAGGTCGTCGTACCACGGGCCTGACGGATAAATTTCTTGGAGCGTTTAATCATGCCGTGGCGTTTGCCGGCCTGACCGGTGACCACGCGGCCAGAGGCCGTCACCTTGAAGCGCTTTTTCGCGCTCGACTTGGTCTTCATCTTGGGCATTTTCGTCTCCTTGATCGAAACGTTGCAGTCGGACAGGCCGCGGCAGCCCATTTCAGCCGGGCCTGTCAGTTGAAGCGCGGTGTATACTGCGGGCTGAGCATGCTGGCAAGCTCTATTTTCCTGGGGTTGGCGGCCCCGTTGCTGTCAACGGGTTACCGCAGAAATGCACACAGACAGTCCCTAAGGGCGCTGAAATTGTCCACATGCCAGGGCTGCAGGCGCGCATCCTCCGGGATAGAGGGATCAAACTCCTGATACAGCGCATAGCGATGCCCGAACTGCAGCGCCATCCGCAGGAACAGGCTGGACCGGCATGAGGGGTGCTGTATCTCGAACACCTGCGTCCCCGGACGGCAATAGGCCATCTGAACCAATGCCGCCCCATGTGCCGCGACCACAGCGTCAGCATTGCGAAACAGCGTGACCTGCTGAAGCGGATCAAGATCCGCCAGCACAACTTTGGTGAAGCCCAATGGGCGCAGGAACTCAAACACCTGATCCTCGTCCAGGAACGGTCGCTTTACTGCATCGGCGCGGGAAATGAACAGGCGACGAGGCGTCTGTGCGTCAACCTCGCCATGCGCCGCGATACGACCAAGAAGCGCGACAACCTCCTCCCCCCATAGACCGGTTGGCGCGTGGCCAGAGACAGCAAAAGTCGAGGTCGACATAAAAGAACAGCTTTCCATCTCATAGACACCGCGCATATGGGTCCTGGTCGCCAGCGCGGACATACCACCAAGCGCAAGGGTGCTTTCCTGCCAAGCCGAGCGAAACGCGGGCATCAGGACCTGATCGCTGTCGCCTTCGTGCAACAGCAAACCGGGCAGGCATTCGGCCATCCAGTGAAAGAAATTATGGAAGGTGCTGTTTGTCCCAATGCAGGAATGCCCTGAAATCCGCCGCGTCGGCTCTTCGCGCCACTGGGCATAATTTCCGATCGACAGATCATAGTAGACCTGATCACCAAGACGGATCAGATGCTGCGGCAATTGCAATTGCACATCCTGAAGCATCACCCGCCTTAGGGGCGGGGCCGTCAGGTTTACTTCCGGCTGGCGAAAAAACTCATAGATGGGATTGTCCGAGGTAAGCTGAGTGGGGCTTACAAAACGGCGCTGACGGGCCGCTCGAAGGGTTTCAACACCAATGACACCTTGCGGCCCCTGCCCCTGCAACAACCGCGGTCGCGGTGATTTTCCCACCATCGTCGGGTTCCTGCCCAAGCCCTTTTGGTGCGGACGGTGGGACTCGAACCCACACTCCCTAAGGAAACGGATTTTCGTACCGCTACGGCTTTCGCCGCCCCACACGTTTCAAAACGAAACGCAAGGGTTTGCCAGTCTGGACTATCCCTTCACCATAGCCGTCCGGCCTTAGGTGCTGCCCGTCTAGTCTCTACACCTTCCCCGTTTCCGGGGCTTGGCTCGGGATTAGCATTCGGCATGGGTGCCGGGAAGCCTTCCCCGAATTTGAGCAGTTCTACTCCCTACGTTTCCACAGGGGCACTCAAGTTTTGTCTAAGTCCGTTGCGTCTACCGATTTCGCCACGTCCGCGTGATGCGCAGTTAAGGCAAATCAGCCTGGAAGGTAAAGGGGGGATGGTGGGTTTCACCCACCCTACGGGCACGTGCGTGTAGGGTGGGTGAAACCCACCATCCCCCTACTTTATGAGACCGCGCACATCATTTGTCGCTGCATCCAGCGCATCGCGGTCCTGACACCGCAGAACGATATTCGTGCCATAGCGCCCGTTACGCTGAAACGGGTAGGATCCGATGGCAACCAATGGGTGCGTCTTTGCGATCCCGGCCAGTGCCGTCGCGACGTCGCCTTCGCCCTGGTCCAGCCGCACATTTTCACTCAACAGCGGTGCGCCACCCGTCAGTGTTGGCAACACGCTTGCCACCATCGCCTCGAATACAGCCGGAACACCTGCCATCACAAACACATTGCCAATGTGAAAGCCCGGCGCCTTCGATATCGGGTTTTCAATCAGTGCTGCGCCATCCGGAATGCGGGCCATGCGCAACCGTGCCTCGTTAAGGGCGGCCTCGCCCTCGGCGTAGTTTGCGGCCAGGGCCCTGCGGGCGTCATAGCGCACCGACAGGCCAACGCCAAACGCCTCGGCCACGCAATCGGCCGTAATGTCGTCATGTTCATGTGTCGGCCCGATCCCACCGCTGGTAAAGACATGATCATAGCACCCACGCAGCGCGTTCAGCGCCCCGACCAATGCGGGCGCCTCGTCCGCAACGACGCGTATCTCCCGCAGATCGATCCCATGCGCCGTTAATCGGCCTGCCAGATGGTGCGCATTGGACTCGCGCGTGCGGCCCGACAAAATCTCGTCACCGATAATCAGCAATCCAGCTGTCGGGTTTGCCATTGGCTCTCTCCTTGCGCCGATCTCTGGGCCGGGCTAGCAGGGGATATGAGATTTGATCCGCCTTTGGTTCCAGCCCGCCTTTTGCGCAGATATAAACGATTTCTCGCTGACGTCACGCTTGAGGACGGCGCGGAGGTTACGGCACATTGCGCCAATCCCGGGGCCATGACTGGTGTTGATGCGCCCGGTAGCCGTATCTGGTTGCAGCCCAACACAAACCCCAAGGCCAAACTGCCCTATCGCTGGAAGTTGCTGGAAGTGCCCGACGGTTTTGTCGGGATCGACACCTCGCTGCCCAATGGTTTGGTGGCTGAGGCGCTGGGGGCGAACCGCATTCCCACCCTTGCAGGTTATAGCGATATCCGGCGCGAGGTCCCCTATGGCGAGGCCAGCCGGGTGGACTTTCAGCTGACCGCCCCGGACCGGCCCGATTGCTTTCTGGAAGTCAAGAACGTGCATCTTTCCCGGCAGCCCGGTCTGGCAGAGTTTCCTGACAGCCGCACGGCGCGCGGGGCCAAACATCTGCGCGAGCTGGCCCGTGTTGCGCGCGGCGGGGCGCGGGCGGTTCTGCTTTATGTCGTCCAGCGCACCGATTGCAGACACTTCCGCCTGTTCGCCGATATTGACCCGGACTACGCACGCGCTGCAGCCGAGGCCTATGACGCAGGGGTTGAAACCCTGTGTCATATGACCGATATCAGCCTGCAGGAGATTTCGCTTGCGGCTGAGTTGCCCGTTCTGTCGGACGACACTGACCTTGCGCGCGAGTTATGTTAGGCTGCACATAGCCGATTTTCAGGAGGTTTGCCTTGGACGGCCCCGGCACTACACGGCTGAACAGCGATGGAATTCGCATTCACGCGCCCGAAGATTTTGCGGGAATGCACAAGGCTGGCCAGCTGGCTGCCAGTATTCTGGATATGATCGCGGACCATGTTGCCCCGGGGGTGACAACAGGCGAGTTGGATCAGCGGATCGAGGATGCTGTTGATGCCGCCGGGGCTGTGTCTGCCACGATCGGCTATAAAGGCTACAAACACGCCAGCTGTATCTCGGTCAATCATGTGGTTTGCCATGGCATTCCGGGCAGTCCAATCCCGCGCTGGAAAAAGGAAACCAACGCGCTGCGTGATGATCCAATGCGCGATGATGACCGGCTGCTGGACGGTGACATCCTGAATATCGACGTCACGGTGATTGTCGATGGCTGGTTTGGCGACACCAGCCGGATGTATGTCGCAGGCAAACCCAAGCCCTATGCGCACCGGTTGATCCAGGCGACCCATGATGCGCTGATGAAAGGGATCGAGGCGGTCAGGCCCGGCAATACGTTCAACGATATCGCCCTCGCGATCCAGACCTTCGCTGAGGCGCAGCGCTATTCCGTTGTGCGGGATTTCTGTGGTCATGGGCTGGGCCGGGTGTTTCATGCTGCCCCCAATGTTGTGCATTGCGTGCAGCCGGGGCCTAGCCCGGTTTTTGAACCAGGCATGTTCTTTACCATCGAACCGATGATCAATATGGGCACGTACCGGACCAAACCGCTGAAAGACGGTTGGACTGCCGTGACCCAGGATAAGGCACTTTCGGCTCAGTTCGAGCATTCGGTTGGTGTCACCGAGACAGGGGTTGAGATATTCACGCTCTCGCCCGGGGATCGCTATCATCCGACTTGGGGCTGAGCTGGCCTTAAAGCGTTTCGAGTTTACCTTGAGACATCACATAAAATCGAAACGCGTACGCCATATAGGCTTATCACCGCGTTTCGGGATAAACTTTTGTCTCAGGTTTATCCCGAAACGCTTTAAGCTGACCTTAACCACCCAGGCGCTATGGGTGGGCTATGGCATATCACGGGTTTTCCAAGTTTCCGCTTCTTGATTGTGCGTCCCCGGCGTCCGGCGCTGACGATCTGCCGGTAATGGCTGAACGGCATCAGGTGAACCATCGCACACGCCTTCGGCAGCGCTTCATGAGCGCCGGATCAGCTGCGCTTGCGGATTACGAGATGTTGGAGCTGATCCTGTTCCGCGCCATTCCACGCCGCGATGTGAAACCACTAGCCAAGGACCTTATTGAGGTGTTCGGCGATTTCAATCATGTCATATCGGCACCAGCGGCCCGGCTGGCCGAGGTCAAGGGCGTTGGTGAGGCCGTGATTCAGGAGTTGCGGATTGTGGAGGCTGCGGCGCATCGGCTGGCACAGGCCAGGGTGCTGAACCGGAATGTGATCGCGTCTTGGGATGATCTGCTGAGCTACTGCAAAACGGCGATGGCCCATCGGACGTCCGAGCAGTTTCGCGTGCTGTTTCTGGATCGCAAAAATGTGCTGATCGCGGACGAGGCTCAGGCGCAAGGCACCGTCGACCATGTGCCGGTCTATCCGCGCGAGGTGGTCAAGCGCGCACTGGAACTGAACGCGTCAGCGCTTATTCTGGTGCATAATCATCCCTCCGGCGACCCGTCCCCGTCGCAAAGTGATATCGATATGACGCGACAGGTTGAGATGGCGGCATTGTCGCTGGGAATTACCTTGCACGACCACGTGATCATCGGGAAAGAGCGCGATGCCAGCTTTCGCGCCCTTGATCTGCTTTGAAGCGTCAGCTGAAAGCCCTGAATCACCTAACGCCGCCTGAAGTCAAAGATTTCAACATGTTAGATGATGCGTGATGTCTCAGGCATTTCGCGAGGTGCTTTTGCTCGCGCATCCATTATGCGCTTAAAACTTTGACCCCAGTTCATGTTGATCAGGTAAGGTTCTCTGCCTAAATCGTTTCGAGTTTACCATGAGACATCACTGAAAATCGAAACGCGTACGCTCTATCGGCCTATCACTGCGCTTCAGGACAACCCTGTGTCTCAGGTTTATCTCGACACGCGTTAGCGTCCTCGCTTTGGATTCCATCCCCCTCAAAAGAAAAACGCCGCTTTCGGGAAAGCGGCGTTTGCAAATCTTTTGGTCAGGTCCGGATCAGCGACGGGCGATGCGGATGTCCTGCACGGCGTTCCGGATAACGGTGCCGGCTGCATTAGCGCAATCGCTGATCGTGAACTGGAGGTCCCGATCACGACCCACGCGTGCCCCTTCAGAGCGCATGGTGTGGATCTCGGGCCGGTTCTCACACTGCTGGCCGACACCAGCCAGTTGCAGCGACAGATCCACCAAGCCGGATTGGGTCCGGCTGGACTTGATGATGGTGTAAACCTCAGCCTTCAGACCTGGGCCATTCTGCGGGCCAAGGACAGTCAGGTAGCCGCCGCCAGCACGACGCGCTTTCTGCGGGTCGCTGGGGCGCTGCGCCCAAATGTGGCCGATTGTACCAGCCTGCGCGCCGAATTCGCGGGCGTGCAAGTCCAGGTCGATATCGGCGGACCACATCACCGCAACGCGGGTCACACGGTCCATATTGGGCACCTGGATGCTCTGGCTTTGGTTCGCACCATCGGCAAACATAACCGCAACTTCAGCATCTCCGACCATGGCGGGGACAACGAAGTTCGCAACACCATCGGCGTCAGTTTCGGCTGAGAACTTCAGACCAGCGTGGCCAACGGCAAACTGCTGACCCGGGCGGCAAGGCGACACAACGGTCGCAACAATCTCGGTGCCATCCCCATGGGAGGTCTGCAGCGACATGTCGATGCCACATCCAGCCGTCACAGGAACCTCGACAGGACGTGTCGGCTGAGGCTCTTCGACGTTCAGGGATGCAACCTGAGCCGGCTCAGAGATGATCTGAATACCGCTCTGTGGCCGCCCATCAACTGCCACGTCATCGGTGTTCAACTGCACAGGCCGCTGAGCTGGGCGCGAGATGCGCTTGAACACAACCTCGTTGTGACGGCTGGAGTCCAACGACGCAACGATCTGCTCTGGCTCTTCGCCTTCAGGGGCGAAGCGGCGGTCGATCTGCGGCAGCGGGATGCTACGCGCGCTATCAATCACGGCGGTGCCATCCGGTGCCACACCGCCTGCGACGGCGAACTCACCAGTGTTGGGACGCGAGGTTGATGTGTCAGCACGCGCGGCTGCTTCGCTACCCTCTTCTGGCGACAGCAAACCTTTGGCGGCGGATACCGTTACGCCAAGGAAAGAATTGCTGCGGGCAAGATTGGCAATAACCCCAGAATCGTTGGGTGTCTCGGCGACAACAGGACCGGGCACTTCTTCAAAGATGCCGATATCGGCGGTTGCAACAACATCCGACGATTTGCCAGTCGGCGTGATTTCCACAGCCTCAACACTGGCAACCGGCGTTTCAACGACCGGGGTCGCTTCAACCTGCGGTGACACTGGCGTGGCGGGCCGGGTATCGGCAGCTGCGATCTGTGTTGGTGCAACTGGAGGCTGCGGCGAGCTACCACCCTGCGATGGCAACGACGGGCTGCTGGGCAACGACATTGCGGTTTCCAGACCCTGAGTGCCAGCCCCGAACCCGGTCGGTGCCGAAGGACGCGGCGCGGAAACATTCGGGCGCGATGTGGTCGCACCAGCGATGTTGATATTGCTTTCTTCACCTTCAAGCGCCGGGGCCTGCAGGGCAACGTCACCACCACCAACACGGCTGACGCGCGCAGTGGAGTTATCAACCGATACGGCGCGATCGCTCTGCCCCATGTCGCCGATGTCTGTGGCAACAGCCACCTGCACATCACGATTGCGAATCTCGGCAACAGCTTCTGTCGGTGTAGTCACCTCAGCGGTGCTTGGCACTTCCAGACGTACTGGCACCTGCATGGAAGAGGTTTCATTTGCAAAACCGGTAGGCGAATTACCCTGCGTGACGTCAGCCATGATCATAGGCTCACCCTTGCCGTTGGAGGAGACGGCTGCCGGGATGTTTTCCACCTTAAGAACGTTCAGCGTGACGACGGTAACTTCGCAGGCATCCTCAAACGGGACGCAATACTGCATAAGAACCTGGCCCTCACAGGCGTGGCTTTCGGAAAACTGAATCGTGCCAGCCACAACCAAAGCTGACCCGCAACTTGGCGCGTTTACAATTTTCAACTCGTCGGGATTAACACGGTCAGCGTTGTAGTCGTTTAACAGAACGTCCAACGACTGAACGCGGCCCGCACGCAGGGTAAACACGTCAGGTTGTGCCTTATACGCACCCGAGCCACCCAGCAGCGACCCGCTGCCATCACCACGATTCATAATCGCCCCAGCGCCGATAATCAGCACCAGAACGGTGAAAATCGTCATAAATCGATCGTCTAGTTTCACGCGAGGTCCCTCCAAAGACCACCATTTAACCGCGACCAGTATATAGGGGATTTTGCAATCTTTTAGAACGTTTACAGACGTTCGTTAAAATTGCGTCCTTCCAGCAACAGCCCCCTAAACCTTGGCCAAGCGATTCTTTGACAAGACAACATCTAGCCCGAATTAAGGGCAAAATTGTGTCCATACCTATACAATAGGGTATATTGGGGTCGGATTTCAAGGGGGCGACGGCCGGGAAACCGATCACAACCGTCGTGAACCAGACATATATCTTGCATCAGGCCCGCCCGTGGCAGTGCTTGAATTTCTTGCCTGAGCCGCACGGACAAGGCTCATTTCGCCCGACATTTGAGAAGTCGACCGGATCCGCCCCAGCGGTTTCGGCGGGTGCAGCACCGTCACTGGCGGCCGCCTCTCCCTGTTCGGCAGCCAGACGCGCCTGCTCCTGCATTTGCCGGATAACGGCTTCCTGCTCTTCCTGCGTCATAACCTTGACATGGGCCAGTTGCCGCGTGACCTCCAGCCGTAGACGGTCGAGCAGACCTTCGAAGAGTTCAAAGGCTTCGGTCTTGAATTCGTTCAAAGGATCGCGCTGTGCGTAGCTGCGGAACCCAACGACAGAGCGCAGATGCTCAAGTACCTGCAGATGTTCCTGCCACTGCTTGTCGATGGTTTGCAGCAGAACCTGCTTTTCGATCTGGCGCATGGTCTCGGAGCCATAATTCGCAGCCTTCTTTGCCATGGCCTTGTCAGCCTCGTCATTGAGGCGATCACGGAAAACCTCGTCATCGACGCCGTCTTCCTCGCCCCAGGCCATCACCGGCAGGTCGAGGTTCAGGGTGTTGATCACCTCGCCATAGAGCGCCTTGGTGTCCCATTGGTCGGGATAGCTGCCCTCAGGGATGAACTGATCGACCAGATCATCGACCACCTGCTCACGCATATCAGAGACGATCTCGGACACGTCCTGCTGTTCCATGATCTCACGCCGTTGCCCAAACATGGTCTTGCGCTGGTCGTTCATCACATCATCGAACTTCAGCAGGTTCTTGCGGATATCGAAGTTACGGCCCTCGACCTTTTTCTGGGCGTTTTCCAATGCCTTGTTGATCCAAGGGTGAACGATGGCTTCGCCTTCTTTCATGCCCAGACGCTTGAGCATGCCATCAAGGCGATCAGACGCAAAGATGCGCATCAGATCATCTTCGAGGCTTAGGTAGAACAGGGTTTTGCCCGGATCGCCCTGACGCCCGGAACGGCCCCGAAGCTGGTTGTCGATGCGGCGGCTCTCGTGACGCTCGGTCGCCAGAACGAACAGACCGCCTGCATCCAGCGCCTTTTGCTTCAGCTCTTCAACCTCTGCATGAACTTGTTTCTGGATCTCTTGCGGATCGACCCCTTCGCCAGCGGCTTCGATCTGTTCCAGAATCTTGGCATCCACATTGCCGCCCAGCTGAATATCGGTGCCACGTCCGGCCATGTTGGTTGCGATCGTCACAGCCCCGGGAATACCGGCATTGGCGATGATCTGTGCCTCTTGCTCGTGGAACCGAGCGTTCAGAACATTATGCGGAATACCCGCCTTTTTCAGCATGGTGGACAGAAGTTCCGACTTTTCGATGGAAACGGTCCCGACAAGCGTCGGCTGCCCTTTGTCATGCGCTTTCTTGATGCGTTCGACGACAGCCTCGTATTTCTCGCGCTGGGTCCGGTAGACCCGGTCATCCATATCGGCGCGCGCAATCGGCTTGTTGGTTGGGATGTCGACAACGCCAAGGCCATAGATCGTCTGGAATTCCTCGGCCTCGGTCATCGCGGTTCCGGTCATTCCGGCCAGCTTGTCATAAAGGCGGAAGTAGTTCTGCAGAGTCACCGAGGCGACGGTCACGTTCTCAGGATGGATCGGCACACCTTCCTTGGCCTCCATTGCCTGATGCAGGCCATCGGACATCCGCCGTCCCTCCATCATGCGGCCGGTGAACTCGTCGATCAGCATCACCTCATCCTTGCGGACGATATAATCCTTGTCCTTGGTGAACAGCTTGTGCGCCCGCAGTGCCTGGGTGATGTGATGCACCAGAGAGGCGCTTTCCGGATCATAAAGCGTCGCATTTTCGTCAAGGAAACCTAGCGCCTTCAGCCGCTGTTCGACAAACTCGTTGCCCTCTTCGGTCAGCGAACACTGGCGGAATTTCTCGTCGACCTCGAAATGTTCTTCGGTGAGTTCCGGGATAAGCTGGTCCAGCTTGATATACAGATCCGACTTGTCCTCCGTCGGGCCCGAGATGATCAGCGGGGTCCGCGCCTCATCGATCAGGATCGAATCCACCTCATCGACGATGGCGAAGTAGTGATCGTGCTGGAACAGCTGATCCAGATCGGCCTTCATGTTGTCGCGCAGATAGTCAAAGCCCAACTCATTGTTGGTCGCATAGACGATGTCGCAGCGATATGCCTCGCGTTTGGCAATCTCGTGATCGCGACGCGCCTGTTCCATAGCCATCGGGTCGGGCGATGTCGGGGTAAACGGCACCACTGTGCCGACCGTCATATCAAGTGCGGCGTAAACCACACTCATCCATTCGGCGTCACGCTTGGCCAGATAGTCATTCACCGTGACCACATGCACACCGCGCCCGGTCAACGCGTTCAGATACACCGCCAGCACCGCCATAAGGGTCTTACCCTCACCGGTCTTCATCTCGGCGATATTGCCGCGATGCAGAACAATGCCGCCCATCAACTGCACATCGAAAGGACGCAGGCCCAAAGTCCGGAGAGCCGCCTCGCGCGCGTTTGCGAAAGCTTCGGGCAGCAGATCGTCCAGCGTCTCACCTTTTTTCAGCCGGTCGCGGAATTCCGCCGTCTTTTCCTTGATACCGTCATCGCTCAGCGCCTGGAACTCTGGTTCCAGCGCGTTGATCTTGGCGACGATGGGGCGCAGGGCCTTGATCTTGCGGTCGTTTGCGGTGCCGAAAATCTTTTTCGTTGCGGTGCCCAATCCGAGCATGACGAACCTGTCTTTCTGCCTGTGCCACGCAGCCCCTGGCCGGTGGCGACCCTAATTCCTGTCAGCGGCACCGGTCTGGTGACTTGCCGGTCTGGCGATGACGCTTTATGTGAGCGGTGAAACGTGCTGTGCAGCACCCCGGACCGGGCACATCTAAGCAGCACGCACAATGGTGTCAACGCTGCCCATCGTCGTATGGGCGTCATAGTCTGGCCGCAACGCGATGCAAAGCGGCACTACAGGAGAAACTCATGCGCATTTTCGGATTGACCGCTTCGGTCCTGGCCCTGGTCGCCGCTGCACCCTTTGCGGTTGCACAGGACACCACCAAACCACTTACCGAGGCCGAGAAAGCGCTTGAGGCTGCGGAAGAGCAGGTTAAGGATGCTGCCGATGCGGCAACTGAGAAAGCCGAAGAAGCGGTTAAAGCTGCAGAAGAAAAAGCTGAAGACGCGGTTAAGTCAGCTGAAGATATGGTAGATGACGCCGCCAAAGCGGCTGAGGACGCGGTTCAGGATGCGACGGGGGCCGCAGATGCGGCAGCCGATGAGGCCGTCGAATATGACTCCGATACAGTTCTGGCGACTGTCAACGGTACGGCCATCACACTGGGTCATGTTGCGGTGATGGTGAACCGCCTGCCACCGCAGTATCAGCAGCTTGAGGATCAGCAGCTTCTGGACGGTATTTTGCAGCAGATGGTCGAACATCAGATTCTGCTGGAACAGCTTGAGGCGCGCGGCACCATCTCAAAACCGCTTGCCCTGACGGTTGAGAACGAAGTGCGTGCTATGAAAGCGCAAGAGATCGCTAACGAATTTTATCTAGAGCCGGTTTCAGAAGAAGATCTTCAAAAAGCCTATGACGAGGCGATCGCGGGCATCCCACCCTCCGTCGAATACAGTGCGGCACATATTCTGGTCGAGACCGAAGACGAAGCGAAAGCGCTGGTAGAGGCGCTGAATGGCGGCGCCGATTTTGCCGAACTGGCGAAAGAGAAATCGGTCGGCCCTTCTGGCCCCAATGGCGGCGATCTGGGCTGGTTTGGTGCGGGCCAGATGGTACCGGAATTCGAACAGGCCGTCATGTCGCTTGAGCCGGGCGCGATCTCTGCCCCCGTTCAGACGCAATTCGGCTGGCATGTCGTTAAGCTGAACGAAACCCGCGAGAAGCCTCTACCAACGATGGAAGAGATGGAGGCAACGCTGGACCAACGCCTGCGGCAACAGCAGGTGGAGGCCAAGGTTAAGGCACTGACCGACGCGGCAGAAGTAGAGTACACGTCTGACGGCGTGCCCGCAGCCGCGATCCGTGACACGGCGATCTTCGGCAGCGAGTAATGGCCGGGACGAGCAAGGTTTCGCCGCTGGCACCAGCGGCGTTTCCCGATCTGCCACCGGTGGCGGGCGTGCGCTTTGCTGCCACCGCCGCCGGGGTACGTTACACCGGACGAACCGATGTCATGGTGGCAGAGATTGCCGCTGGCAGCACC
Organism: Halovulum sp. GXIMD14793; assembly: GCF_054457435.1. Taxonomy (NCBI): domain Bacteria; kingdom Pseudomonadati; phylum Pseudomonadota; class Alphaproteobacteria; order Rhodobacterales; family Paracoccaceae; genus Halovulum; species Halovulum sp. GXIMD14793. The sequence goes on from NZ_JBTLNE010000012.1 coordinate 70,983, forward strand.
ATCGCGGGTGTTTTCACCCGATCCACCACCCGCGCAGCACCGGTCCTGTGGTGTCAGGACTGTCTGCCTGCTGGCGGCGCGGGGGGCTATGCGTTTCTAGTGAATTCCGGTAATGCCAACGCCTTCACCGGCACGCGCGGCATGGATGCTGTCCGTGCTTGTACCAGCGCAATGGCCGAACGGCTTGGCCTGCCTGAGAGCCATGTGTTCATGTCCTCAACCGGTGTGATCGGCGAGGCGCTGCCCGAGGATCGTATTCTGGCCAGCATGGATGACCTTGTCGCCGGTCTGTCGGCGGATCGGGCGGCGGATGCGGCGCGCGCGATCATGACGACCGACACCTATCCCAAGGGCGCGGTTCGGGCCGTCGATCTGGATGGTGTTCCCGTGACCCTGACGGGGATTGCCAAGGGCTCCGGGATGATTGCGCCCGATATGGCGACCATGTTGGTTTACCTCTTTACCGATGCGGCGATTGATCCATCGGTTTTGCAAGGGCTTGTCACTGATGTCGCGAATGAAACGTTTAATTGCATTACTGTGGACAGCGACACATCTACCTCAGACAGTCTTTTGATGGCGGCCACTGGGCAGGCCGATATGCAGCCGATCATCGTGGGTGATGCACGCATAGAAGCGTTTCATTCAGCACTGAACGATCTGATGCTGGATCTGGCACATCAGGTGGTGCGTGATGGCGAAGGGGCAACCAAATTCGTTGAAATCCGTGTCACCGGGGCCTCAGATGATCGCGCGGCCCATATCATCGGCAAAGCCATTGCCGACAGCCCGCTGGTCAAGACAGCCATCGCTGGCGAGGATCCCAATTGGGGCCGGATCGTCATGGCGATTGGCAAGGCTGGCCAACCGGCGGATCGCGACCGTCTGACCATTCGCTTTGGCGATATCACCGTGGCAGAAAACGGCTGGGTATCGCTAGGGTATTCCGAGGATCAGGGTGCGGCCTATATGAAAGCGCAGGAGATCGTGATTGGTGTCGACCTGGGTCTTGGCGCGGGCAAGGCGACCATCTGGACCTGTGATCTGACCCACGATTACATTGCCATCAATGCGGATTACCGGTCGTGAAGCTGGTTCTTGTTGCCGCCGTTGCGCTGATTGACGCGGACGGCCGGGTGCTGCTGGCCCAGCGTCCGGCAGGAAAGTCCATGGCAGGCTTGTGGGAATTTCCCGGCGGCAAAGTCGAACCGGGCGAAACACCCGAGGTCACCCTGATCCGCGAGCTTCAGGAGGAACTGGGCATCGACACCTGGCAAAGCTGTCTGGCACCGCTGACCTTCGCCAGCCATGCTTACGAGGATTTTCACCTGCTGATGCCACTGTTTGCCTGCCGCAAATGGTCCGGAACACCAACCGCGCAGGAGGGGCAGGTTTTGAAGTGGGTGCGCAAGCAAAACCTGCGCGACTACCCGATGCCGCCCGCCGATATTCCGCTGATCCCCATCCTGCGCGATTGGCTTTAGAGCGCCGTCCTTGAAATCTGAATCGGTGGGATTCCCACGATGCGGATTTTGTGATTCACTATATTTGGAGGTGGAACATGGGCAAATCGCTATCACTGGATATTCGGGAGCGTGTC
>NZ_JBTLNE010000013.1:0-71817 GCF_054457435.1 Halovulum sp. GXIMD14793
TCTTTGATCATCCCAATGATTTGGACTTCCGTGAAACGGCTCTTTCGCATTCGTTTGCTCCTTCAAAAGGTTGAGCAAACTCTACATCAGAACGAGGGAAGTTTCGGGGGGCAGGTCAATAAGCCTATATGGTGTACGCGTTTCGATTTTATGTGATGTCTCAAGGTAAACTCGAAACGCTTTAGGAAAGCTGGCGAAGGACGGTGGCAAGCAGTTTCGCAAACGTTGCCAAGCCCGCGCCGCCGCAGCTGCAATTCGCGGGTTCAAAGGCCGGACCTTAGCCTGTCGAGAATATCATATTTTTGGCTTTTGAGGTTAAGATCCTGAGGGCGATGGTGCAGAATGCTTTCGCTTACCTCAATGCTTGCATCCGGAAAGCTCTCTTTCATGGCCTTCATCGTGCTGATAGCTGGGTTTGTGCCTTCATCCCTGTCCAGCGTATTGCGGATATCCTTCAGCCGTTGCCGCTTCACATCAGCGTTCACATCGGGCCATCCAAGCATAGGGAACATATCTTTATGCCAACGATAATCGGGGCCGTGAAATTGATGCGTGAAACTGTGCCACCTGCGCCGAAACAAATCGGGGAAGCCTTCGCTTGGGGAGGGGTACCATAAATCGACCGTCATCGCATCAAAGTCAAAATGGATACCCGTTTCAAAACCAAGCCAATTCTTATCAATCGCGCGGGCTTCCTGAAACTCTTTCAGGCTGAAAGAGTTCACAAAATCAACTAAGCTTTGCTTTGTAAGATCTTCGTCTAAACAGCTGTATCCGTCGCCAAAATCATCACCGCAAAAAGCGGCGGCACATAACTGACCGTCCAACTGATAAGACAATACACCGCTTGCATACAGAATAATGGCGTCCTGATAGCTTTCCGTGTGCGGCAGGGAGAGTCTATTTGGCTCAAACGCCAGATCCGACGACACGGCCCGTCTGGGCAGGTTCAGCTTTGCCGCGATATCAAAAATACCGTCCTTGGCCCATTCGACCTGCCACCCAGGCCATTGAGAGGACATAAGATCCTGATGGGCTAAATTGGCGGCAGCGTCACGGAGCGTATCTTCCCCTCCGTACCAAAGCAGGTGCTTGGTATCGAAGTCTAAAACACAGCCTCCTTCGCTCCAGCGATCATCGAGCAGGGAATCCGGCTGGGCGTCGCGCTGTTCAATAAATGCACGGGCTATTTCTGGCCCCCAGAAAAGCTCCTGGTCCAGTCTGTTTGCCGCCCAATGGTCGTAGTAGATATCGCAACGACCATTTTTGACGATAATCAGATTACATCTTTGCCCCACGATCAAAGCCCCAGATCTGCCCAGACTGTCTTTTACCCCTAGCCAGGTTTGCCCCGCCGTTTCAAGTCTGGGACTTGCCACCTTACCACCGTGCGGATGGCCGATTTGCCCAGATCTATGCCAAAAGCAGGCGAATAAGAGCTAACCCTCGCTCCAGACCGCCATAGCCGTGCCGCCCGGTTCCTTGAACTCAAAGCGTTTGCCGCCAGGGAATTCGAAGATGTCCTTTGTGATCTCTGCACCGGCCGCGCGGACTTGTTTCAATGCGCCTTCAAGATCATCAGACTTCAGCACGATCAGCGGGCAGGCGGTGGTGCTGCGTTCCAGCCCTGCGCCCGCCCCGGCCCCCTGAATGTCGCGATAGTCCGGGCCGTAATCGACAAAGGACCAGCAGAAGGCCTTGGCAAAGAACGCCTGCGTTTCCTCCATCTGGGCGGAATAAAACTCCACATAGTCGATTTTCAGGTTTTGCGAATCCATGATATGTTCCCTCTTTGTTCGAACTCCACATTACCAATGGCCAGCCCGGAGTCGAGCGATTTTTAGCCCAGCTGACCAAGAACGAATGCCATCCGCGCCTCTACCGACACTTTCGGCAGCAACCGCACCTGATAGCCCAGCCGGTGCAATGTTTCGGCGATACGATCATATTCTTCCCGTGCCTCCTTCAGATCATGGCGGCGCTCTGCGTCCTGTTTGAACAGCTCCGGCCAGGGCGGTGCCAGAAAAACGGGGTCGTTGTAAGGGCGACGGTCACCCAGGGTCCGCTGCACCGGCACCCCTGCGGCATGATGCAGTGCGATGGCAGCATCGATCAGGCCGCGGTCAAAGAAGACCGTCCCCGAAAAATCCGCCAACCCGTCCAAGTCAGCCCTTGCCATATCCACGGCGCGCCGTGCGAAGGCGGCCATATCGACCCATGGCAGCGCCCGTCCGTCCCCAGCAAGCTCTTCGGCAACAATCCGGCGGCCGGGCTCTGTCACCACCCGGTGCCCGGCGGCGGCCAACGCAGCCAAAAGGGTGGATTTCCCGCCTGCGGAACATCCAGTGATCAGGATACGCCTTGTCTTCATATGACTCACACCAACCGCCATTCTGATCCGCTTTTGCACAATCCGCACAGACCCGCGCGACTTTTTTTGCTAGGCTCGCCAAGGATCACCGCACCTGCCGCGTCCAAGCCTTAGAGACTGCAAAAACCAAAGGATGACCCTCATGCGCCTTTCCGTATCCCTTCTAGCCCTTTGTGCCCTGCAAAGCCCCGCGCTGGCCGCTGATATTGACGTTGACAGCCTGGTGACGGCAGCAACGGTTTATCCGTCAGGCGCAACCGTGACCCGGCAGGCGGAATTCAGTGCCGAAAGTGGCACAAACAGCATCATCATCGACGATCTGCCTTTGGATTTTGACCCTGCCTCGCTGCGAATTTCCGGTGAGGGCAATGCCGAGTTTGCTATCGTATCGGTCAATCACCGCGTCGACCGCTTGCCACCGGAGGATGAGAAAACCAGCCCACAGGTGCAACGCCTGGAGGACGAGATCGAGGCGATGGAGGACCAGCTAGAGGCATTGGACCGCGATATCCGTGATCAGCATGCCCTGATGTCGGTTGCCGACGCCCGATTGAAATTCGCACATGCCTTGATCAGCCGCGAACCGCAGAAAATGGTGGATGATCTGGAATACCAGCGCGCCACAACTGCGACCTGGGCCGAAGCTATCGGGATTGTAACCGCAGAAGTCGACAAAGCGATGACAGCGCGCAACCTCGCCGCGACCGAGGTTGATCGCATCGAAAAGCAGAAAGAGGACATCCGTGAAGAGCTCCAAAAGAAGCAGCAGGCATTGTCCGCAACCCAGATGCCGCGCCCACCCCGGTCCATCGCCACGGTCGAGATTGACACCGACAGCGCATTGGAAGGTAAGTTGCAGATTTCCTACCGTATAGATGAGGCAGGCTGGCAGCCGGTCTATGATCTGCGGCTGAATCAGGGCGAAACAGCCTCGCTTGGGATCGAGCGTCATGCCAGGGTCGTGCAATATTCCGGCGAGGATTGGACCGATGTCGCCCTGACCCTGTCTACCGCCCGCCCGACCCAACGGATGGAGGCACCGGAACTTTGGGAAATTCAGGTACGCCCGGCCCCCAAGGTAACACCTATGCGGCCTGCTGCCTCTGCTGGTCTTCAGATGCAGAAACGGCAGCCTCTTGAGGCGCAATCCGAAATGCTTGCTGACGCAATGGTAGAGGAAGATGTCGCGCTAGCGCCCGCTCCAGAACCAGTTTTTGTTGGCCAAAGCAGAAGCGCAGAGATCGACACACAGGGGCAGACCATCATTTACAAACTGCCGACAAAGGCCACAGTATCTGGTGATGGCACCGTGCGGCAATTGTCCATCGACAGCCACGAGATGGAGGTCAAGATGCTGGCGCGGTCCACGCCGGAACTGGATAGCAATGCCTATCTCTACGCTTCGCTGACCAACAGCCTTGGCGGTCCGCTTCTGCCCGGCAGCGCCTCGGTCTTCCGCGATGGTACATTTGTTGGCGAAACGCATGTCGCCCTGACCGCAGCAGGAGAGGAAACTATGCTGCCCTTCGGTGTGCTCGATGGTGTCACTGTAAAGCGTCGTGTTCTAAGCCGCGAAGATGGCGATTTCGGCATCATCGGCACCACAAACCGCCGTACCGAACGTTATGCGATCATCGCAGAAAGTGTGCTGTCTTACGCGATCCCGCTCACCATCTTTGACCGCGCACCCTATTCCGAGAACGAGGATTTCGAGGTCGAGGTCTATGCCCGCCCCGCGCCCAGCGAAACCTCTGTCGAAGGCAAACGCGGCGTGCGCAGCTGGACCTTTGAACTGGGGGCCGGGACCAAGAAAAAGATCGAGTTCAGCTACGAGATCACCTGGCCCGGCGACCAGCAGATCGTCGTTCACTGATCCAAATGCGCCGGGCGGAACCATTTCGCCCGGCTTTATTCTTCAGGGTTTAATACCCACTTTCAAAACCCCGTCGCGCTGATTGGCAAACAGATCATAGGCGTCTTCGATCTGATCGAGACTGCGCTTATGGGTCACCATGGCCCCCAGATCGACCCGCCCGCTGGCAATCACATCCATTAGACGCCGCATACGTTCCTTGCCGCCGGGGCAAAGGCTTGTGACAATCGCGTTATCGCCCAGCCCGGCATGGAAGCTGCCCAGCGGAATGGTCAGATCGCCGGAATAGACCCCAAGGCTGGAGAGGGTTCCGCCCGGGCGCAACACTTCAAGGCAGCTTTGGAACGTGACTTGCTGGCCCAGGGCCTCGATGGCAACATCAACGCCGCGTCCGTCGGTCAGTTCCAGGATCTTGTCGACGGCGTTGCATTTGGTGAAATCGACAACCTCATCCGCCCCCATTTTCCGTGCCATCTCCAACCGGGCGGGCACACCGTCCACGGCGATGATCTTTGTCGCCCCCATCAGCTTGGCCCCGGCGGTGGCACAAAGACCAATCGGACCTTGAGCAAAGATCGCGACCGTATCCCCGATCCGGATCTTGCCATTCTCGGCCCCGGAAAAACCGGTGGACATGATATCCGGGCACATCAGCACCTGCTCATCGGTCAGATGATCTGGCACCACCGCCAGATTGGCAGCGGCATCGGGGACGCGCAGGTATTCGGCCTGACTGCCATCAATCGTGTTGCCAAAGCGCCAGCCGCCCATCGGCTTCCAGCCATGTTTCGCACCCGCGCCATCCTGACTGCACTGCCCGCACAGACAGGCATTCGAAATGCCCGAAGGCGTGATCGCCCCGGCGATAACGCGCTGACCTTCTTTTAGCCCCTCAACCGCTGAGCCAAGCTTTTCGATGATCCCGACAGGCTCGTGCCCGATGGTCAGCCCTGTCTCAACCGGATATTCGCCCTTCAGGATATGCACATCGGTCCCGCAGATGGTGGTTGTGGTGATCCGGATCAGCGCATCATTGGCGCCGATATCCGGGATTTTCTTGTCTTCAAGCTCAATCCGGTTCGCTTCGATGAACACGGCTGCTTTCATCATGGTCATTGGTTGGGTCCCCTCAATGTGGCTGGTCCGGGTACAGCGTCAGGACCAGCCATAGAGGGTTTGATCGACGTCAATCCTTAGCGGATTGTCACAATTCTTATGTCCGGCGTGGCCACCCGGTCACACCGGCTGAAACTGTCCGGTTTCGCCGTCCAACTGTTCCAGCATTCCGGTGCCGATATCGTGCCACAGCCCGTGCAGGGCCAGATCACCCGCGTCGACCGCATCGCGGACGAAGGGGAAGGTCATCAGGTTGTTCAATGAAACCTGCACGCCCTCTTTCTCAAGGGCGCGCAACTGCGATTCGCGATCTTCGATGCCCTTAACCTTCTCATACCCGTCTTTCAGAATATCCATCCAGCGACCGACAAAGCTTGAGGCGTCCTCCAGTTCCGGCGCATGGCCCGAGCACATATCCAAACATCCCGCAACACCGCCGCATTGCGAATGGCCCAAAACCATGATGTTGGCGACCTTCAGGACCGTCACTGCATATTCCAATGTCGCCGAGGTTCCGTGCATCCCGCCACCGGTTTCAAAGGGTGGAACCAGATTGGCAATATTGCGGTGGATAAAGAAATCCCCCGTTTCCGCGCCAAAAATCGCGGTTACATGCACCCGGCTGTCACAACAGGAAATCACCATGGATCGGGGCCGCTGCCCCTCATTCACCAGGCGGGTATACCAGGCTTTGTTCTCGGCAAAACGGGTGGCGTGCCAGCCCTTGTAACGCTCAATATAGAATTGTGGCAGTGGCTTTATATGGTTCATCTTGCTCTCCCTGATCCCCCAAATGGTCAAATTTGACTAAGAATTCAAGTACTCAAATCGGCGTCGATAACCTCTCGTTCAGGTCGTTTCTGTATGTCTTGTGGCTGAGGGAAACCGGGGTAGATAATGACGAATGTGACCAGCCTGCAAAGGCAGGAACAGGCGCGGCTGGATGCACGCGCTATTGAAATCCTTGAAAACTCGCTGGGGCCAATCCGGTGCCGCGAAGTGATCGAGGAAGCTTGTTTTGACATGGTCGACAAGCTGGGCGCGGTAGAGGTCGCCTTGCATCGCAGCGACAGGGCCGAAGCGGGCCGTCTGGCCAGAAAGATAGCCGTTCTCGCGGATCAGATCGGGCTAGAGGATTTCGCCCGCGTCGCCCGCGACCTGAACGATTGCCTGCAGACCGACCATCTTTGCAGCCAACACGCCGTCGCCCGCCGCCTGATGCATGTGGGGGAGGTGTCCTTGATGTCGATGATGCAGTTAACCGAGGATCCCTATGCGTGAAACCGATCACATAAACGGGCGATGCCTGATAATCTGAATTGCATTTCGCATATCAAAAAAGAAATGGCCCCAGCGGATAGTCTGGGGCCAGTAGCAAGTCGAAGTGCCTTGCGGCAAAACTGTGCCGTTCTTCAGAGTTTATCCGTCAGTTCCGGAACCGCAGTGAACAGATCCGCAACAAGGCCATAGTCGGCCACCTGGAAAATCGGGGCCTCTTCGTCCTTGTTGATCGCGACGATCACTTTGCTGTCTTTCATACCAGCAAGGTGCTGGATTGCGCCGGAGATGCCGACGGCGATATAAAGCTCTGGCGCGACGACCTTACCGGTCTGGCCCACCTGCCAGTCATTCGGGGCATAGCCTGAATCGACGGCGGCGCGGGATGCACCAACGGCGGCGCCCAGTTTGTCGGCCAGTTTCTCGATCAGGGCGAAATCGTCTTGCGAGCCAACGCCGCGACCGCCAGATACGACCACCTTGGCCGAGGTCAGCTCCGGCCGATCGCTTTCGGCGACCTTGTCTTCAACCCATTCCGACACACCAGGATTGCCAGCGGCTGCGATATCCTCGACCGCAGCAGAGCCGCCTTCGCCAGCCGCATCGAAGGTCGAGGTGCGGATGGTGATGACTTTTTTCGGATCGGCGGATTTGACCGTCTGGATAGCGTTGCCCGCATAAACCGGACGCTCAAACGTATCGGCATCGACAATGCCGGAGACGTCCGAGATCACCATGACGTCCAACAGCGCTGCGACGCGCGGCATGACGTTCTTGGCATCGGTTGTGGCAGGGGCCACGATGTGGCTGTAATCCCCGGCAAGGCTGACGATCAGGTCTGCCGTTGGCTCGGCCAGCCGGTGATCCAGGGCTGGATCCTCAGCGCACAGCACTTTGGAGACGCCGTCAATCTTGGCCGCAGATTCGGCTGCCGCCTTGGCGGACGCCCCGGCGCACAGCACGGTCACATCGCCCAGAGCCTTGGCCGCGGTGACGGCTTTGGCGGTGGCATCGACGGACAATTCACCGCCATTCACTTCGGCAAAAAGCAGAACAGCCATCAGATTACCCCCGCTTCGTTTTTCAGTTTCTCGACCAGTTCATCGACAGAACCAACCATCACACCCGCCTGACGTTCGGCAGGCTCCGATGTTTTGATCACCTCAAGCCGGGGCGTGACATCGACTCCGTAATCGGCGGCAGTTTTTTCATCCAGCGGCTTTTTCTTGGCCTTCATGATATTGGGCAGCGAGGCAAAACGCGGCTCGTTCAGGCGCAGATCGACGGTGATGATCGCGGGCAGTTTGACCTTGATGGTCTGCAGACCGCCATCCACCTCACGCGTGACGGTGGCGCTGTCGCCCTCGACGCCGATTTCGGACGCATAGGTTGCCTGGCTCCAGCCCAGCAGGGCCGCCAGCATCTGGCCGGTGGCGTTCATGTCGTTGTCGATGGCCTGCTTGCCGGCGATAACCATCTGCGGCTGTTCCTCATCGACCACAGCTTTCAGCAGCTTGGCAACGGCCAGCGGTTCGATATCGGTATGCACGTCATCAGCGGCCACGATCAGAATTGCGCGGTCAGCGCCCATGGCAAGGGCGGTGCGCAGCGTTTCCTGGGCTTGTTTGACGCCGATGGAAACGGCGACGATCTCTTCGATCTTTCCAGCCTCTTTCATGCGCACGGCCTCTTCGACGGCGATTTCGTCGAAGGGGTTCATGGACATCTTCACATTCGCCAGATCGACCCCGGAGCCGTCAGATTTGACGCGCACCTTCACATTGTAGTCGATCACTCGCTTTACGGGTACAAGGACCTTCATCGGCGGAGTCTCCCTTTCTGGTCGGTCTAATGGACCGATTCATGGCTTTGTACATGGTGTTATCGTTTTGTCGTCAGGGAAAACAGGGTAAAATGGTCGCTGTTGCGTGGGGTCATTTTTTGAGGGGGGCGGACTGCGCGATCAATTGGGTGAGTGACGGGTCGCCCATTCCGCCCGGGCGGCCAGCCCGGGCCGCGCCCGACCCTCCCCATGAGAGGGCGCTTTGCATCCCTCATGCAAAGCCCCGCCGCCCGTCGGGGTGGCAGCCATAAAGTGCAATATACCAGAGGGCCCAAATGCACCCACCCAGGGCCGGGCGCTGCCCTCAGCGCAATTACCGGTTAGCGCCTGGCACCCAAAGCACGTCTGCCTCACCATTTCCGTTTGCCACGCGGCTGGCGACAAAGCACCAGTCGGACAGGCGGTTGAGGTACTTGATGGCTGCGGGATTAACCTCTTCGACCTCGGCCAAAGCCGTCGAAAGGCGCTCAGCGCGGCGCGATACCGTGCGGCTTAGATGAAGCTGCGCGGCCAGAGCGGACCCGCCGGGCAGGATGAAGCTGCGCAGCGGTGACAGATCGGCGTTCATGACGTCGATCTCCTCTTCCAGTCGCGTGACTTGCGCGTCGTTTATGCGCAGCGGCGGGTACTCGGCCTCGGCGTCTTTGGCGATATCAGGGCGGCACAGATCAGCGCCCAGATCGAAAAGGTCATTCTGGATGCGCGCCAGAGCCGCATCCATATCGCCCGCGGCATGCTGGCGGGCCAATCCGATGGTGGCGTTGGTTTCGTCCACGGTTCCATAAGCCTCCACCCGCAGGGAATGCTTTGGAACCCGGGTGCCATTGCCAAGCGCCGTGTCACCGCCATCGCCGGTGCGTGTATAAATCTTGTTCAGTACAACCATGGGTCCGCGCCTTACCGTCCTTCGCCAAAGAAATAGGCCATGCCAACGATGATGACGACCGCAGCAAATTGGGCCGCCAATCGCATCCGCATGATCTTGTTGGCGTATTTGCGGTTAAAGTCGCCGCCCTTGCCAAAGCTGGCGACGCCGACCGCAAGAATGGCCAGCACGATCAGGCAGGCGATCAGGCCGATAACGACCATGTATTTCGGTAGCATGAGCTTCTCCTTATACCGGGTAAGATAGCGCGGCTTTGCCGCCTGTCATCCTTTGCGCGCCACCCAATCCAGCCCGCGCGTTGGCAATAGCCGTTTCAGTGTGCCCATTAAATGGGTTGGCGTGGTGACATAATAGCGCGGGGCGGGGCGCTTTGCCTCCAGCGCGCGGATCAGCTTATCCGTTACGGCCGAGGGTTGCTTTTCAAACCTGTCGAGTTTCTCGGACTGCTCGGCATAAAGCCGGGGGGTGATGACGGTTTCGTAGAATTTCCGCCGGGCAGAGGCCTTCCAGTCGATCCATTTCTCGAACTGAGGTTGCGATTTGCGACGGATATCGGTGCGAATGGGGCCCGGTTCGATCAGGATGATATTTATCGGCTCCCCCGCCATCTCCAGCCGCAGGGTATCGGTCAGCCCCTCCATCGCGAATTTGGTGCTGTTATACGCGCCGCGCCCGCGCAAAGCCGTCAGGCCAAGGACCGACGAGTTGTTGACGATCCGGCCATGCCCCTGCCGCCGCATCACCGGCAGAACCTGGCGGATCAGGTCGAATTGCCCGATGAGATTAACCTCGAAAATCTCGCGCATGGCCTCGCGCGGCAGATCCTCGACCAGGCCGGGGGTGGCGAAGGCGCCGTTGTTGAACAGCGCATCCAGCGTGCCGCCTGTGCGGTCAATCGCGGTTGCAATGGCAGCTTTTGTTCCGGCCTCATCGGCATAATCCAGAACAAAGCTGTCCAGCCCCTCGCCGCGCAAACGGTCGCAATCGGCCTCTCTCCGGCAGGTGGCAAAGACCTGCCAGCCGCGGTTTTTCAATGTGTGGGCGGCGTCATAGCCGATGCCCGAGGAACAGCCCGTGATCAGGATGGACCTGCTCATTCGGCATAAACCGCGCGTTCAAAATTCTGATAAGCGTCGATCAGTTGCGGATCGGCAAAAGGGATCATCTGGGTCATGAAAACGGCGGCGATATTGCTGGCCGGATCAATCCAGTAATGCGTATTGGCAAACCCGGCCCAACCGACCGAACCTGCATGGCGCATCCCCGGCACATCCTGACCCACCCGCAAAAAGCCCAGCGTGTGACTAAGCGGCGTGTCCGGGAATGGGTCGAAATCGGCAGAGGCGCGCGGATTGACCGTGCGCAGCAGCGGACGCGGCAGCGGGTCGGTCTGCGGGGTCATCAGCATGGCCATGCAATCCCGCTCAATCAGCCGCGCGCCATCCAACTCGCCGCCGCGCAGAAACAGGCGCAACAGCCGCAGATAGTCCGAGGCCGTGGAATACAGGCACTGACCCATGCCGTAAAACTCGGGCGAGGGGGGCGGGGCCAGTGGGCTGGGTTTGAAACCATCCTCGGCCCGCGCGAACATCGGCGCGGTGCCCTCGGGCGCTTCGAATGTGGTGGCGGCCAGGCCAAGCGGGCTAAAAATCGCTTCCTGGCAAAAAGCGGTGATGCTGCGCCCGCTGGCGGCTTCGATCACCAGACCCAGCCAGTCGATGCCAATGCCATAGCCAAACCGCTCGCCGGGTTCGAAACTCAGGGGGTACATCAGGCCCTCGCGTGTGCCCCGCGCAATGCTTGGGGCACCGGTGGCCTTGCGCCAATGCGCGACCCCTTTGTTCCAATGTTCGTATTCCAGACCAGATTCGTGTGTCATCAGCTGACGCACCGTGGCGCGGGTAGCAGGGGGCATAAGGATCGGCGCTTCGTCATCGAACCCGACCAGCCGCTTGAGGGTATCAAACTCCGGCACCAGGTCGCCGATGGGCGTGTCCAGATCAAGCTGTCCACGCTCAACCAGCATGATCGCCGCCAGCGCGGCGACCGCCTTGGTCATGGAAAAGATGGCTTGCGGCGTGTCCCCACTGACATCCCCAGCCTGTCCCAGCCAGCGCGTCCCCTCGGGCCCGGCAAGACCGGCAACCAAAAAAGGTGCTGCGCCATCTGCGACAGCGCCGTCGATAATCGACTGATATTGTTGCATTGCGACCTCTGTTTCTGGCGGCAAGGTATCGCCAAGTTCCCCTGTCACGCAAGCCGGATGCAGAAACCATCTGGACCCGGGTTTTGCACCGATATACACAATATCTATGACAGATGTGATCGACTCCCCCGAGATACCGCGTGAAGTTGCCGAACCCCTGCGCCGGGCACTGGGCGACCGATATCTGACTTATGCGCTGTCGACCATCACCAACCGCGCCTTGCCCGATGCCCGCGATGGGCTGAAGCCCGTTCACAGGCGTATTCTCTATGCGATGCACCGACTGAAGCTGTCGGCGACCGGTGGCTATCTGAAATCGGCCAAGATCAGCGGCGACACGATGGGGGATTTCCACCCGCATGGTGATCAGGCGATCTATGACGCGATGGCGCGTCTGGCGCAGGATTTCAACGTCCGGTATCCGCTGGTCGACGGTCAGGGTAATTTCGGCAATATCGACGGCGATAACCCCGCCGCCCCCCGCTATACCGAGGCGCGGATGACCGCGATGGCCGAGGCCTTGCTGGAAGGTCTGTCGGAAAATGCCGTCGATTTCCGGGACAATTACGATGGCCGGCTGGAAGAGCCTGCTGTCCTGCCGGCCGCCTATCCCAACCTGCTGGCCAATGGGTCCTCGGGCATTGCGGTGGGCATGGCAACCAACATACCGCCGCATAATATCGGCGAGCTGGTCGATGCCTGCCTGCATCTGATCAAGGCGCCGAATGCGCGGGATGAGACCTTGTTGGATTACGTTCCCGGCCCGGATTTCCCAACGGGGGGCATTCTGGTCGACGGGCGTGACACCATTGCTGATGCATATCGCACCGGGCGCGGCGCGTTCCGTCTGCGGGCCGCCTGGACAACCGAAGACCTGGGGCGCGGCCAATGGCAGATCGTGGTCACCGAAATCCCCTATCAGGTGCAGAAATCCAAGCTGATCGAGCGTGTTGCCGAGCTGATCAATGCCAAGAAAATCCCGATCCTTGCCGATATCCGTGACGAAAGCGCCGAGGATATCCGCCTGATCCTTGAGCCGAAATCCCGCACGGTCGATCCCGTCGTTCTGATGGAAACCCTGTTCAAGCAGACCGATCTGGAAACCCGGTTCAGCCTGAATATGAATGTGCTAATCGATGGTCGCACACCTAAGGTTTGCAGCCTGAAAGAGGTGTTGCGCGCGTTTTTGGATCACCGGCGCGAGGTGTTGGTGCGCCGCTCCCGCCACCGTCTGGACAAGATCGACCACCGGCTGGAGGTGCTGGAAGGGTACATCATCGCCTTCCTTAACCTCGATCGCGTGATTGAAATCATCCGCACCGAGGATGAGCCAAAGTCGGTGATGATGGCCGAGTTTGAGCTGACAGATATTCAGGCCGAGGCCATCCTGAACATGCGTCTGCGCAGTCTGCGCAAGCTGGAAGAGATGGAGCTGCGGCGCGAGCATGAAGCGCTGCTTGAAGAGCGCACCGGCCTGCGCGGCCTTCTGGAAAGCGAAGAGACGCAATGGTCCCGCATCGCCGAAGAACTGCGCGAGATCCGCGAAAAATTCGACGCGCCGCGCAAGTTCTGTGGTGTCACTTTCGCCGACGATCTGGCGCTGTTGAAGGCGGAAACCCCGGATTACCCGCTGGGGGCCCGCCGTACCGGCTTTGCCGATGCGCCCGAGGTGGCAGATGTTCCGCTTGAGGCGATGATCGAGCGGGAACCGATTACGGTGGTCTGCTCTGCCATGGGCTGGATCCGGGCCATGAAGGGCCATATCGCGCTGGATCAGGAGCTGAAATTCAAGGATGGCGACGGTCCGCGCTTTATCTTCCATGCCGAAACCACCGATAAGTTGCTGGCCTTTGGTGCCAATGGCCGGTTCTACACACTGGCCTGTTCCAGCCTGCCCGGTGGGCGCGGCATGGGCGAGCCGGTGCGTCTGATGGTTGACCTGCCCAATGATGTCGAACTGATCGACCTGTTCCTGCACAAACCGGGCCGCAAGCTGCTGGTGGCCTCCTCTGCCGGGGATGGGTTTGTGGTGGCCGAGGACGATGTCGTTGCCCAGACGCGCAGCGGCAAACAGGTGCTGAACGTCAAGGATGGTATCGTGGCGCGGGTCTGTCGGCCTGTTACCGGGGATCACATCGCCAGCGTGGGTGAGAACCGCAAGATGCTGATCTTCCCGCTGTCCGAACTGCCTGAAATGGGCCGGGGCAAGGGTGTGCGTATTCAGAAGGTTCCGGTGGGCCAGGCGCCGCTGGACAAATCCGCCACCGGCCTTGCGGATGTAACGACCTTTACCCTGACCGAGGGCCTAAGCTGGAAGGACCCGGCAGGCCGCACCCGGACCGAGACCGAATTGTCAGACTGGATTGGCAAGCGCGCCGCTGCTGGCCGCATGGCCCCGCGTGGGTTCCCAAGGGATAATCGGTTTACCGATTGATCCGGGGGCTTTGGGATAGAGGGCTGAGCCGCATCATTTGCAGGCTCAGCCCGTCCGGTGTTCCAGCGCAATCAGCCGTTGATATATCGCGATGATCAGGCAGACTGAAACAGCGTCGCTGACCGGCAGCCAGAAATGCGCCAAAATATCCTGCCACACATTATAGGGCGTCCCTTCCGGCGGACGCTCTGCGCCCAGCAGAATGGCGGGCAGCAAAAAGGCGGCGTATTTCATCACCCAGATCCCCGTTAGCGCCAGAACATAAGGCCGGGTCAGCTGAACCGCGCGAACGATCCCGTTCCAGCCCTGCGCCTCCAGCACTACTGCCGGGATCAGGACACAGGTCAGCGCCATGCAGATGAAGCTGGGGATCAGCACCGGAAAGAACAGAGCCAACGCCAGGTAATCGACCAGGGCGACCTGCAGGATCAGCGGCAGGGCCAGTTGGCCCCAACTCAGATTTTGCGGCAGGGTATTGCCCTCAAGCCGCCAGACCCGGGCGATTGCGCCGCACATGACCAGCGCATTGATGCAGGTTACGACGATCATCGCCGGTGACGTCAGGCTGTTGATGATCTGTTCCTGAAATGAGGTCGCAGGTTTGCCGTAGGTCGCGTCGGGATAGAGCAGGGACAGGATCAGGCTGGACGCCACCATCGCCAGAAAGAAATCCACATAAAGCGCTGCGCCATGTCTGCGAAACAGACCGAACGCGGTCTCGACCGTCGGGATCAGACCCACGCGCATTATTCAAACACCGCAGCGACATCGCCAAGGCCGAGCCCCTCTTTCACCTCGCGCAGGCGGGAATAGAGCTGCACGGTAAAAACGCTCATCAGGATAAGGATAAGGCTGTAGACGGCAGTGTTGAGGCCCAGAACCTCGGGACTGAAGGCGGCGTTGAAGTCGATACTGAGGCCAAAGACAGACTGCATCAGCAGGCCAAGGCCAACGCTGGCGACGAAGACGATGATCAGGTCCAGAACCAGCAGCAACAAGATCGCCCCGAAAATCGGCCAGCGATAGCCCTTGGTCAGCCAGGTTGACCGACTGATAGAGTTAAACCCATCGCCGCCGATCAGAACCGATGGTAATGCCACCCACATCCGCGCCATCAGGTAAAGCGCGCCAGCCAGTGCGATAAGAAAAGTCAGCGTCGGCGGTAGCCAGATCAGGCGTAGCAATCCAGGCATGACATAATAAATGCCAGCCAGCGCCGCGAAGGGTAAACAGGCGACGATCAGGCTTGCTGTGATGGTGCCCAGCAACACAGGAAGCGCCCGCAGCAGATGCAGAAAGTGATCCAAAGGTTGCAGACGCTTACCGAACATGAGTTCTGCCGCACACAGAACGACAAACCCGGCGGCTGCAACCGTTGCAGCGGCGCTCAGCACACCCAGAAACAGGGCCTGAAGTGCGAACTCCACCAACGCGCTGCTGCTGAGTTGCTTTGCCAGCATAAGGAACCTTTGTTGCAATTCCGCATTCGCAGCGGCCAGCCCCAGCCCTGGCAGCACTGTGATCGCAAAAAGAACAGGAAACCGGTTGAAGGTGGTGGCGAAGGTCTGGCCAAGAACATCGCCAACATTCAGGGGCTGAACGGGTTTTTGTTGCACGTAACGTCACGCTCTTGCTGTCGTCATGGCAACCTTATCTACAGTAAAATGAATAGGAACGCAGCGGATCAAAGTGGATCGCGGTGGAATTTATCTTCGCGCGTGTCCCCCATCAAACGCCTGTTCTCCAGATGCGCGCGCTGGGCGGCGTAAAATGCGCTTAAGAATACCCGGTAATCCTGCGGGCTGACGGTGCTGGTATACACGATTTTATTGATGATGGTTTCTGCGACCCGTGTGACGTTTTCGTCATGCTGACGCCGCGCTGCGGTTGACAGGGGCGCAGGTTCAATCTGTAAAAGTGCCTCGAGTGTTTGCAGCTCATACCGACCGTAGTGGTCCAGATGATGCGGCAGGAACGAGAACCGCTGCCGCGCCGCCTGCTGTCTGTCTGCGATATCGGGCAAAAGGGCCGGGCGGGGGATTTCGACGACCAGCGTATTGGCGATGATATCGCCCAGACGCTGACGGCGGCGGCTGAACAGCGGCACTGCCAGCAGAAGGATGATCCATAAGCTGACGATCAGCGCGGTAAGCGGGCTGAGCGCGGGTGTCAGCAGCAGATAGGTGCCGGGGACGAACACCTCCATCTCTTTCATAAGATTGCGGATGGTGATGGCATGGGCCGAAAGGGTGCGGCCATCGGCCGAGATGACCCGAACGCGCATCAATCGTTTGCCGATGGTCTGACCGTTCCACAGAATTTCGGTCGCAACGTAATAGGGCACCCGCAGAGCAAAAAACAAAAGCGCGGCCAGCGCCTCGAGCGAGGGGACGGACATGGCTGCCGCAAAATAGGCCAGGGTCAGGATCAGCAAAACGATTGCAACGGTAATCGCCAGATCGGCCAGCTGCGCTGCAAAGCGTGCGCCCAGCCCCGCCACCCGGAAATGGATCGGTACCCCTTCGGGCGGGATGAAATCGGTGATCAGCCGTCTGGGTTGTTTTGCGGTCCGTGCGCTGGTCATGAGGGGGCCTTGCCGCGCCCCAGCACGCCCAGATAGACCAGCCAGAACAGGCCGACGGACCAGCCAATGATCAATCGCGTTTCGGTATCCTGGACGGTTTGCCGGAAGTAACCCTCAAGGATGGCCGCGACCACAAGCATCAGCGCCGCCAGAAGCGCCAGTTTCACCGCATCGCGACCACGCTGGCGCAGGGCGTCGCTGCGGGGCATCTCGCCGGGGAACAGGACGGCAAAGCCCAGTTGCAACCCGCCCGCACAGGCGATGACAAGCGCTGACAACTCTGTCACGCCATGGATTGAAAGCCATCCGGCCAGTTCATAGCCCAAGTTGCGATCCACATGCAGGGCCACAAACGCGCCAAGGATCAGCCCGTTGAAAAAGGTCAGTACCACCGAGGGCAGACAGGCCAGCACCCCGAACGAGAAAATCAGGATGGCGATCTGGGTGTTGTGCGAAAACAGAAAACTGGCAAAGGCCGTCAGGCTTTCCATTGGCGCATCGTCACCACCTGTCAGGACCGATCTCAATTCGCCGCGTGTGCTGGTCAGGCCGCGCCCCTGGCCCAGCTCCGGCGGCATCAGCGTGTTGTACCAGGTCGGGTCATCGACAAACAAAAGATAGCCCGCGGCGGCCCCGGTCAGCATGATAACAAAGGCCAGCAGGATCAGCGGCAAAGAGCGGCGCGCGGCTTGCGGGATACCGCGCAGGATCAGCTTTCCGATCAGCCCGCTTAGCGCCTTCTGCGGGGCATAAACCGCCAGATAGGCCCGTGCGCACAAGGCATCAAGATATTCCAGTAGCCCTTTATCCAATGAGATGGCGCGCGCCAGCGACAGGGAATTCAGCGCCTGCCGATAGAGCGTCGCCAGATCCTGCGCTTCGGCAAAGCCGAGCGAGCGGATGCCATAGCGCTCTGTCTTGTCGACAAGCGCCTCAAGGCGCCGCCAGTCGGACTCGCGCTCGGCCCTGAAACGGGCAGATCGGATTTGTGGTGGCGCGGCGGTTGTCATATCAACTCCTGCGCCTTGATCATGAGATAGGTCGAGACCAGCGCCGGTGTCAGCCGGTCCGGGGCCGTTTCCAGACACAGCACCCCGATGCGGCGCAGCTTGTCCAGCACCAGCTTACGCTCTCGCTGCATTTGCCGAGCCGAGACCGAGGCCGCCATGCCTTGCAATGTGTCAAACCGGCCCGCCGCATTCAACAGCGGGTCGGACAGGGTGACAAACAGGATCACATGGGTGCGGTTTAGGACGTGGATATTCTCGACCAGCAATTCTGCTGTGGTGGTGTCGACAAAATCGGAAAACACCACAATCAGGCTGCGCCGGTTCAGCAACCCACCCAGATTGGCCATGGCCAGCGTGTGGTTGGTCTCAACCGTTTGGTAGTCCAGACTGGCGGCCTGCGCACGCAGATGCGGAAAGGCGGTGCGCCCGGGTTGTGGCGGTACGAACTGGCGCGGCGCTGCATCAAAAGCATAAAGTCCGACCAGATCGCCGCCAAGGGCGGCGGCCCAGGCCATGGACATGGCGGCATTCACAGCATGGTCGATCTTGGGCAGGGTGCCGATTTCCTCGCGCATCAGATAGCCGTTATCCAGCGCCAGCACGACCTGGTGGTTGCGTTCGGCCCGCATTTCCTTGGCCACCAGTTCCCGGTGACGGGCAGAGCGTTTCCAGTCGATGGCGCGGACATCCATCCCGGTGGTGAATTCGCGCAACTGATGAAATTCCGAGCCTTCGCCGCTCATCAGGTTCTCTTTGGTGCCATAGAGGTCGGATTTCACGGCTACGTCTATCTGACCAGAGATCACCGGGCGGATATTCGGGATCACCGACAGAACGGTGTCGATCTGTTTGCGAGTGACGATGTCCCACAGCCCCAGACGGCTGGACCATTCCAGCCAGATCGCCCTAAGGGCAAACCGCCCGCGTCGCCGGGCAGTAACCCAAACGCTGCCCTCGGCCCTTTTTCCGTTGGCCAGCAAAGCAAAGCTGATCGGCGGGCTCAGCTCGGTATCCGGGGCGAGTTTGGCGCGGATCCGGCGCGGCAGGACATTGCGGCCCCGCAATTCCACGTCCAGTTCGGCGGTCTCGCCCGAGAATACCTCGGCCGGGCAGGTGACGTTGACGGTGGCCCGCCCACCAGCCGGTGTCAGCAGCAGGTCAGCAATCAGGATGGTGGTGAACACAACCCAAAGGGCAACTGCCGCTTCGGCCGGGAGTTGGCCGGTGGCGACTATCTGTGCCGACAGCGCCAACAGAATGGCGCCAATCACCAGCAATCGCCGGCTGGGGCGCATTATTTCGGTGCCTCGATCCGGTTCAGGATGTTTTGCAGCACATCGGTTTCGCTGCGGCCCTCAATCTCGGCGGTGGGGCCAAGCACGATGCGGTGGCGCAGGGTGGGCAACAGCAGGCGCTGCACATCATCTGGGATGGCGTAATCCCGTCCATCCAGTGCCGCAGCTGCACGCACCGCACCCGCCAGCGCATCTGCCGCGCGGGTCGAGGCCCCATGCCGGATTTCCGGGTCTTCGCGCGTGGCGCGAACCAGCGACAGGATATAGCGCAGGATGGTCTCATCCAGACGAATATCATCAACCAGTGCCCGGCCCTGCGCCAGCGTTTCGGCGCTGATCACGGCATCCACATCCAGCGCCTGGCCCGAAATGCCCAAAGGCCGCTGGGCATGGCGGCGCAGGATTTCCATTTCGGCCCGCTCAATCGGAAAATCAATCACCAGCTTGAACAGGAACCGGTCCAACTGTGCCTCGGGCAGGGGGTAGGTGCCTTGCTGCTCAATGGGATTTTGTGTGGCGATGACAAAGAAATGCTCGCCCAGTGAATAATCCGTGCCGTCAATCGTCGCCACGCGTTCGTTCATCACCTGCAGCAAGGCAGCCTGTGTCTTGGGTGGGGCACGGTTGATCTCGTCCGCCAGCAGAACGTCGGTAAAGACCGGCCCCTTGGTCAGCCGAAAGCTGGAGGAGGAGAAATCAAAGATATTCACCCCCAGCACATCACCGGGCATCAGGTCAGGCGTGAACTGGATGCGGCCATAATCGATCGCCAAGGCCGCCGCCAAAGCCCGCGCAAGCAGCGTTTTTGCGGTTCCTGGCGGGCCTTCCAACAGGCAATGCCCGCGTGCAAACAACGAGATGAGCAGCAGATCGACCACGTCGTCCTGCCCGTGAACCGCCTTGCCGGTTTCGCGGCGGATTTGGTCAGCCGCCCTGTGCAGATCGTCCAAATTCATTCAGCACCTGTTCTGTTTGTCGTTCAAAGGTCTCTGCCAGCTCCAGAAGCCCGGCTTCGGAGGTTTCCGGCGATGGCGTTTGTGCAGCCGCTGCGGCTGTCCCAAACGCCCGCGCCAGATCAGGGTTGCGCCGCTCTACCAGCGAAAATATCCGCCGGACCGGGTCTTCGGCAAGCGCACTTGTTCCGAAAAGCGCATCTTCCAACTGGCGGATGCGGGCGGTGATATAGGTCTCGAACAGCGCGCTATCATTGCCTGTCATCCGCAAAAGCCGCGCCTTGGCGTCGATTGAGACCGCTTTGGAGGCGCCGATCCGATCATCATAGACAGAAACCGCGGGACCAAAGCGTAACCAACTGCGCCACAAGGCCAGCATCATCAACACCCCTGCTGCCGCCCACAGGACTGAGAACGGGTAGTCGAACAGCCGGAGCAAATCGGACCATTCACGCCGGGCGGCCCTTTGCGGGGTTTCCTTGACGAAAACCTCAGACGTTGTGTCGATCAGCACCGGCAGACCGCCGGACCATTCCCCGATAAGGTTGGCCACGATATCCGCATTGCGGCCCAGCGACAGCCCGTGATTGTTGAAAATATCCGGATCGGACACCGCGATAAAGCTGCGCTTGTGCCCGTCGCATTCGATCACGGCATGCCCCAGTGGCCCGCCCAGCAACGAGATACAGCCCGCAGGAACCGTCCGCGCAAAAAGCTGCGGCGCATAAAGCGTGGCGGCCTGGGCTTTGCCCTTCTGATCCGCAGGACCGGACAATTCCAGCATCTTTGCATCGGGCCGCGTCAATGGCTCTTCCATGACGTTCAGTTGTAGGAAGGGGCGGCTGGCATCCGCAACCGGCAGCAGAAGAGATGGGTCGGCAAAGCCTGAATGGCGTGCGGCACGGCTCCATTTCGGGGCAATAATGACGCTGGGCAAAGAGTTGATCTTGCGCAGGATCGTCCCGGCCGAGATGTCATATTCCGTCCCGCTGGCCAGATAGGATCGTTTGTCGGTCGGGGCCTCGAAATTGCGTGTCAGGTCAGTGTCATGCACCGGCAAAACCCGCAGGCCGACCTTTTCCGGGGTGATAGGCAGCCCGCGTGCCTCGCGCGCTTCGAGACCCTGATCGCGCAGCCAGGCGATCAGCCCGGCATGCCCCATGGCCGAGGATTGCAGTGGATAGTCGCGGTCGCGGATCATGTACCAGGCGGCAGCGGCCGCGACGGCAACAATGATCAGAACCGACAGGATATCGGCAGCCCGAATGCCCCCCTCGGACCGGTCGGCGGCATAGTAGCTCATGCCTGCACCTCATCCAGAATGGGGGTGGCGCGGCGTAGGCAATCCTCGAACGTGCGGGTGATCAGGGGGCGACCGCCGAACTGTACCAGTTCCTCGGCGATGACGATGCGGCGCATATCGGCCAGATAGGGCCAATCCTCTGGCAAGCGGCGCAGGAAATCGCGCGAGGTTTCAGAGCGGCCCAGCCGCAGGTCATGGCGGGTAGCGGCGGCATCCAGCACATGATGGATCAGTTCCACCATTGCGGCGTGCCGATCCTCCATATCCAGAAGCCGCGCGATCAGCTCCTGGGTTCGGGCGCGTTTGATCTGGCGCTGCTCTTCGATTGGTGCGCTGCGGCGATTGTTGCGGCGGCCTTTGTCGGGCCGGGCAAAGCCGTCCCGTGCGCGCCCGCCATATTTGTAGGCAAGGTATCCCAGCGTGGCCAAAAGGCCGATCAGGGCGATTGTCGCGATATTCTCGGACAAACGTGTCCGCGTCGACACTGGCGCATCCCCCCTGACCAGTTCTTCGGACCGGTCAACCGGTGGATCTGGCAGGCCATCGAGGTCCAGGTCGCCCATATTCCGGTCGACATAAAACATTTCGGACTGAATGTTGCGAAAGCGGACCGATGCCCGATAATCCGCATCCGGTTCAACCTGCAGAAAAACCGGGGACTGCGCCGCGCCGGGACCGGCGGGCAGCAGGCACAGTGCAAAGGCCACGGCAAGCGCGACAAAGCCGACATTCAGACGCATCAGGGCAGCACCCGTTCGATTTGACCGGAGCGTAAGCCAAGACATGGCCAGCTTGAAACACCGTTTTGCCCATGCCAAGCCATTGGCCGCACACGGTTCCAAGCACAGCCTTGGCGCAATGATCTGACTGTCACTCCCTGGCAAGTCACCCCCGGTCACCAAGTATTCCGTCCATTACGATACCAACAGACAGGATGTAACGCGCAGCCGCTATCCGCTGCGCTCTTTGCGTCAACATATCTATATAGTTAGGGCGGAAAGAAGGCCGTCTCAGGCGAAGGCGTCAGGCTGTGCTTCGCGTGCCATATGATCCAGAACCGCATTCACGAATTTCGGCTCTCGGCCATCCGGAAAGAACGCCTTGGCGACATCGACAAATTCGGTGATGCAGACGCGGGGCGGTGTATCTTGGGTCAGCAGCTCTGCCCCGGCCGCCCGGAACAATGCGCGCAAGGTCGGGTCGATCCGGGCAATCGGCCATTTGGCCACCAAAGCGGTATCGGTCATCTTGTCGATCCGGGCCTGTATATTGACAGCCTCGTGGAGGAGGGCACGGAACAGGTCCACATCTGCCTCGGAATACTGATCGCCATCCAGTTCTGCGCCGATGCGATAGGTTTCGAACTGCTCGCGCACCTCATCCATGGGCTCGCCGCTGGTTTCCATCTGAAACAGCGCTTGTGTGGCAAACAGGCGTGCGGCAGAGCGCATGCGGTGCTTGTCATCGCGGGATGGTTTGGTCATCTCAGGCAATTCCCTTATCCGGCGATCCCGCCATTTTGAATTCGTCAGGCCCGCGTTGCGGGGCGTTTTGCAGGCGGAACCGGCGTGACAATGCGATCAGGTGCAAGGCCGCCTCTGCTGCGTCGCCGCCCTTGTTCTGGCCCGTGGCCTCGGCACGTGCCTCAGCCTGATCCATGGTTTCCACTGTCAGAATGCCATTGCCGATGCAATGCCCCTGAAGGCCCAGATCCATCAGGCCCCGGCTGCTGTCATTGCAGACGGTCTCGTAATGTGTGGTTTCACCACGGATCACACATCCCAGCGCGACATAGCCGTCATATCCCCCCGTCCGCGTGGCCAAAGCGATGGCTTGCGGAATTTCCAGCGCGCCGGGCACCTCAACCACGTCATACATTGCCTGCGCCGCTTCGCAGGCGGCTTTGGCCCCGGTCAGCAGCTGATCGGCGATGTCCTTGTAATAGGGCGCGACAACGATCAGGATCCGGGTGGGTCGGTCAAAGACCGGTGGGGTCAGTTGGTGATGGGTGATGTTGGCCATGTCAGTCCTGCTCTATCCGTATTGGCTGCGTGCCGACGATTTCCAGCCCGTATCCGTCCAGTCCAACAGCTTTGGGTGCCGGAGAGTTGGTCAGCAGGATCATCTCCCGAACTCCAAGGCTTCCAAGTATCTGCGCGCCCAGCCCGTATTGCCGCAGCGTCTGGGGCGATACCTCGTCCTCCAGCACAAGTTGGGCCTGCATATCACGCAAGACCACCACAACGCCCCGGCCTTCTTCTGCGATCTGGTGCATGGCTGCGGCCAACTGGCCATTGCGGCCGGGCGTCAGGGCCAACAGATCGTCAAATGGATTGACCGCGTGCATGCGAACCAGAACCGGTACTTCTGTGGTCACATCGCCCTTGGTCAGCACGATATGCTCGCCGCCGCCCGCATCGTCCGAGAATATCTGCATATCCCAATCGCCGCCAAACGCAGATTGCACACCGCGCTGCGACCGCTGGCGCACCAGATTGTCATTGCGGCGGCGATAGGCGATCAGGTCCGAAATGGTCCCGATGCGGATATTGTGCCGCTTCGCGAAAGAGACCAGATCTGGCAGGCGCGACATGGTGCCGTCTTCGTTCATGATTTCACAGATCACGCCCGAGGGGTTCAGCCCGGCCAGACGTGAGATATCGACCGCAGCCTCTGTATGCCCGGCGCGCACCAGCACGCCGCCGTCACGTGCCCGAAGCGGAAAGACATGGCCCGGCGTTGCGATATCCTGCGCGCCCGAGGCACTGTCGATGGCCACAGCGACCGTGCGGGCGCGGTCATGGGCGGAAATACCGGTTGTGACCTCCTCGCGCGCCTCAATCGAGACGGTGAAGGCGGTTTCATGGCGCGACGAATTGGTCTGGGCCATCAATGGCAGACCCAGCGCATCCAGCCGTTTGCCGGTCAGCGCCAGACAGATCAGACCGCGACCATGGGTGGCCATGAAGTTGATCGCATCCGGGGTCGCCATCTGGGCGGGGATGATCAGATCGCCCTCATTCTCCCGATCTTCATGATCAACCAGAATGAACATCCGGCCATTGCGGGCATCCTCGATAATCTCTTCGATAGAGGAAATCGCATCGCCATAGGTGTGTTGGTCAGAATTTGGATGATCGGCCATCTGTGTCACTATACCTCGTTCATCCGGGCCACATAGCGTGCCAGCGTGTCGATCTCCAGATTGATCAGGTCGCCTTCCGTGACGTCGCCCCAGGTCGTGACCTCCTGCGTATGGGGGATCAGGTTAACAGTGAATTCAGATCCTGCGACATCATTGACGGTCAGGGATGTGCCGTTCAGCGCCACCGATCCTTTGGGTGCGATGAACTTTGCCAGATCATCAGGGGCGCGGAACCGAATGCAGGTGCTGCCCGCCACGGCTGACACACTCAGCACCTCGGCCAGCCCGTCAACATGGCCGGAAACAATATGACCGCCCAGTTCATCGCCCAGCCTTAGCGGGCGTTCCAGATTGATGCTGGCGCCGCTTTGCCAGACCTGCCGGATGTTTGTTTTGGTCAGAGTTTCCTCGGAAATATCGACCTCGAACCAATCATCCGCTTTCTCGACAACCGTCAGGCAGACCCCGTCACAGGCAATCGACGCGCCGATGGCGATCTCGCTAAGCGGATAGTGGGTTTCGATCCGCGCACGCAGGTCACGATCCTGCCGTGTCAGCAACACCTTGCCTATATCGGTGATAATTCCGGTGAACACGCCTTAACCCTTGATGATATCCGTTCATGGCGGATACACCTGCGACACGCATATCTCAAGGGTGGCGCGGACGGTTAATGCTTTGTTAACCTGCGTCAGAGCGTAGTTTATCGAGTGCATGGGTTCATTTGAGGCAAAGGTCTGACATGACTGACCGGCATTTCCTCTTTCTGCAGGGGCCGCATGGGCGGTTCTTTTCCCGGCTTGCGGGTGCGCTGAAACAGGCGGGCTGCGGCATTCACCGGATTGGCTTTAACGCCGGGGACCGTTTTTTCTGGAAGCATCGTAACAGCTACACAGCCTTTGAGGGCGCGCTTGAGGCCTGGCGTGGCTTTCTGACAGAGTTTCTGGCGCAGAACGCGGTCACCGATATCGTGATTTACGGCGATACGCGTGAAATCCATGTCACCGCGCTTGAGTTGGCCAGGGCAAATGGCATCCGATGCCATTGCTTCGAAGAAGGATATCTGCGCCCCTACTGGGTGACCTATGAACGTGATGGCGTGAATGGGCATTCGCCGCTGATGGACCTGTCCATTGCCGAGATCCGCCAACGCCTTCCCGAGGTCGGGCACCCGCAGGCTGTGCCGCCCGCACAATGGGGTGCGCTGTGGCACCATATCTATCTTGGGGCGATCTATCACTGGATGATCCTGTTCCGAAACCAGCAGTACCGTGCCTACCAGACGCATCGCGCGATATCGGTCCGCCGCGAATGGTGGCTGCATTTCAGGCGTCTGGCCAAGATGCCCGTCGATTTGATTATCAACCGGGCCAAAGCTGCAAGGCTGGAGGCCAGCGGTGCGGCCTATCACGTGGTGCTGATGCAACTGGCCCATGATTCCTCATTCATCAAGCATAGCGATTTTGAACGGATCGGCGATTTCGTTGACCTTGTTGTGCAGGAGTTTGCCAAAGGTGCCCCCCAGCACCACAAGCTGGTGTTCAAGTTTCACCCGCTGGAGGATGACCGGGCGGGCCTGCCGCAGCTGATCCGTACCGCCGCAGCACAATACGGTGTTTCTGACCGCGTGCATTATCTGCGCGGCGGCAAGTTAGGTCCTTTGCTGGACAAGGCGAAAACAGCCGTAACCGTGAACTCGACCGCCGGGCAGCAGGCGCTGTGGCGGGGGATGCCGCTGCGGGTGTTCGGCCGTTGCATCTATGACAAACCAGAGCTTATCTCGACCCAGCCGCTGGATGAGTTCTTTGCCATGCCGCGCCGGCCTGACAAGCAGGCATATCTCGATTTTAGGGACTATTTGCTGCAGACCTCGCAATTCGCGGGGGGGTTTTATACGGAGCGGGGCCGGGCGCAAATCCTGCGCGATATCGTCGATGTCATGCTCAGCGACCGCGATCCCTATGCCCTGCAGGCCGGGACCTGGCCGCTGCGCGATGTGTTGCTGGGAGAGCGCGGCACTTCGCCCTAATTTAGCTAAGTGCCCGGGCTTTCTTGCTTTTGGGCATATTTGAAGGCACCCTTATGGAAAAAGACCGAGGCAGACAGATGAGATCCGTAAACATCGCGCGAGCAGGCTGTACAGGCGTGCTCTGCCTGACTATGCTGCTTGCCGCCTGTGCGCTGCCGCGGTCAGGCCCGAATGCCCGTGAAATCGCTGAAGGCTCCACCGCAAATGGCGGCGAGGTCAATATCGTGATGGTAACCGAGCAGATCGCCCGGGCCTCGAACCGGAACGAGAAGCTGGGTTTCTCCAACGCTTTCCTGAAAGCCGGGACGACATCGACAGATGCGATCAGTCCGGGTGACACGCTGTCCGTGACGGTCTGGGAAAACGTGGAAAACGGCCTGCTGGCTGGCGTTGGGCAGAAAGTCACCGTGCTGCAGGAGATCCAGGTCGATCAGGCTGGCAACATTTTTATGCCATATGCGGGTGTGCTGAAGGCTGCAGGCAAGACACCGGAACAGTTGCGCCTGCTGATCACGCGCAATCTGGATACGCAGACCCCCGATCCGCAGGTTGAGGTTCGCCGGGTGGCCGGTGATGGGTCCTCGGTCTCTGTGATTGGCGGGGTTGGCGCGCAGGGCGTCTATCCTATCCAGCCATCGACCACACGCCTGTCCTCCATGCTGGCAACGGCTGGCGGGGTGACAATCGACCCCGAGATTGCACGGATCGCGGTGCGCCGTGGGTCCAGCACCGGGCGCATCTTTCTGCAGGAACTCTATGACAACCCGAGTGTGGATGTCGCGCTGCGCCCCAATGACAAGATCATCGTCGAGGAAGACCGGCGCGCGTTCACCGCACTTGGTGCCACCGGGACACAGGCTCGCGTGCCCTTCCCCCGCGCCGAAATCAACGTGATTGAGGCTTTGGCAGAGGTTGGCGGTCTGGACGGCAACACCTCGGACCCGACCGGGATTTTCGTGTTCCGCCGCGAGCCGCGCTCCGTCGGGCAGAACGTCACCGGCAATCCTTCGATTGGCGAGAATGCCCCCTTTGCTTATGTCATCGACCTGACCAAGCCGACCGGCTTTTTCATCGCCAAGGAATTTCAGGTTCGGGACGATGATACCATCTACATCACGCAAGCCCCGTTCGTGTCCTGGGCGAAGGTGTTGCAGGCAACCTCCAGCACGCTGGATCTGACGGCGAATATCGCGCGGACCGCGGAAGTTCTGTCAGGGCGGTGAGCCGGGGCGGCAAGCTGGCGGTTCTGTCGCTGGGCTTTTACCTGCGTCCACGTCTGCGGCGTATTCTTGACCTCTGCGGCTGGCAGATCACGCCCGGCTGGCGGGCCAAAGCCTGTCAGGCGGTGGGCGTCTGGGGACGCAAACCGATTGCGGCCCGCGGCATAAAGCTGGCGGCGCGAACCGGTTTGCTGTTGTTGAATGTCGAGGATGCCTTTTTGCGCTCGGTCGAGCCAGGTCATACCGGTGCTGCGCCTTTGGGCCTGCTGACCGATCTGCGGGGCCTGCATTTCGACAGCACCCAGCCGTCAGATCTGGAAGTGTTGTTGCAGGATGGCGATCTGTCGGACCCGGAGCTTCTGCGCCGCGCCCGGCGCGGGATCGAGATGCTGCGCGATCTGCGCCTGTCGAAATACAATGCCTGGGAGGCAGTTGAGCTGCCTGAGCCGGGGTATGTTCTGGTCATCGACCAGACCTATGACGATGCCGCCATCCGCTATGGTGGTGTGACGGATGAGGTGTTTGCGAAGATGCTGCGCGCCGCGCAGTCCGAGCATCCGGACAAGCGCATTGTGATCCGCACCCATCCTGTGGTGGCTGACGGCGCAAAACGCGGACATTTCGGGCAGGATGACACCGATGCCCGCACCAGCCTGTTTACCGCCCCGGCTAACCCGTGGGACCTGACGGACCGTGCCGCGGCCGTTTACTGTGTAACGTCTCAAATGGGGTTTGAGGCGATGCTGGCAGGGCATCGCCCGGTGATATTCGGTCAGCCGTTCTATGCCGGTTGGGGGCTGTCGGACGACCGCCTGCCGCTGCCCCGCCGAACCCGTCGCCGCAATCTTGAGGAGTTGTTTGGCGCGGCGATGCTGATCTATCCGCATTGGTATGATCCCTGTCGTGATGCGCTGACCGACTTTGAAACCGTTGTGCAGCAACTGGCCGCTGAACGGCGCGCTTTTGATGAGGATCGGCGGGGTGCGGTCTGTCTGGGCCTGAAGCCCTGGAAGCACCCCCTCATGCGCGATTTCCTGCAAAGCCGGGGCGGTGCCCCTCGGTTCGAAGGAGACGCCTCCCGCGCGGTCGCCCTGGCCAAGCGGCTGGAGCGCGACCTGATCGTCTGGGCCAGCCGCGAGACACCGGATCTGGCCCCTATGGCCGAGGCTGCGGGTGTGCAGCTGCTGCGAATGGAAGACGGGTTTCTGCGATCCGTGGGGCTTGGGGCCAATCTGCTGCCTGCGGCCTCGCTGGTTTTGGATGATCTGGGGATTTACTTTGATCCGACCCGGCCCAGTCGGCTTGAAACCCTGATCGCTGAAAAACCTGTGCTGACGGAGGGCGAGCAGGCGCGTGTCGCCGCCCTAAGCGCGCGGCTGATCAAGGATGGTCTGACCAAGTATAATGTCGGCGACCCGCCAGCGACTATTCCGGCAAAGGTGGGTCAGCGACGCATTCTGGTGCCAGGACAGGTCGAGGATGACGCCTCAATCCGTCTGGGCACTGACCGGATCGCGACCAACCGGGATCTGCTGCAACATGCGCGCAGCTTGTTTCCAGGTGATGTGCTGATCTACAAGCCGCACCCGGATGTCGAGGCAGGCTTGCGCGAAGGTCAGGTGCCTGATGCCGCCGATATCGCGGATCATGTGGCTACCAATACGGACCCCGCCGAATTGATCGAGGCATGTGATCTGGTGGTGACCATGACCTCGCTACTGGGGTTCGAGGCACTTTTGCGCGGAAAAGAGGTCCACTGCCTTGGCCGTCCGTTCTATGCGGGGTGGGGGCTGACGCAGGATCATGGGCAAAGCTTTGCGCGGCGTCAGGCCCGGCCCAGTCTTGAGGCGCTGATCCACGCAACCCTGATCGCCTATCCCCGCTATCGCGACCCGGTGTCGGGGCTGGCTTGCCCGGTGGAGGTGATCCTTGATCGGTTGGCAGCTGGCGGGCCGGGGGTATCACGCAATCCGCGGCGGCGGATGCGCTGGCTGGCCGCGTTGCAGTATCGCCTTAGGCGGTTTGCGCATTTGTGGCGCTGATCCAGCGGGTCATGATATCGGCGCCCAATGGCCGCGTTTCAACCGGATGAAACCGCGGCGCAGCGTCCAGACTGTTCAGACCAAGGGCACCGATATTGGCAATCCCATCATCACCAATCACCTTGCCCGCCGTGATCAGCATCAACTGATCTACCAGCCCGGCCCGGATCAATGCAGCGGCCAGCTTTGACCCGCCTTCGCACAGAATGCGGGTCAGGCCATGCGTGGCCAGGTCTTGCAGGGCTGCGGATAAGTTCAGGCGTCCGTCATCGCCCTGCGATACCTCGATCAGCGTGGCACCCAGATCGCGCCAGGTGTCCCGCCGCCGCGCCTCTGCCGCTCCGCCATGGATCAGCCAGACGGGGATGTCCTTGGTGGTTTGCGCCAGATGCGAGGTCAGAGACAGGGACAGGCTGGAATTCACCACGATGCGCACCGGCTGCGGGCCATCACCCAGCCCACGCACATCCAGCATCGGATTATCTGCGCGCGCGGTTCCGGCCCCGACCATCACCGCGTCATGCCGCCGTCGTTGATGATGGACAAAAAGGCGTGCCTCTGGCCCGGTAATCCAGCGGCTTTCGCCCTGCGCCGTGGCGATCCGGCCGTCCAGAGTGGCAGCCAGTTTTAGCGTGACCATCGGCAGGCGCTGCTGCCTGACCTTCAGGAACCCCGCATTCAACGCTTCTGCCTCGGTCGCCATCAGGCCGACCTGAACGTCCACGCCCCCGGCACGCAGCGCCTCGATCCCGCGCCCGTCGACCCGTGCGTCCGGGTCCGGCATTGCGACGACAACACGGTTGACCCCGGCCTCAATCATCGCGTCAGCGCAAGGCGGGGTTCGGCCATGATGGGCGCAAGGCTCCAACGTGACATAGGCGGTTGCACCCCGCGCAGCGTCACCGGCATCGGCCAAGGCCACAGCTTCGGCGTGGGGCCGCCCACCATCGGCAGTGCGCCCCGCGCCAACCATCCGGCCATCGCGCACCAGAACGCAGCCCACAGATGGGTTGGGCCAGACCCGGCCCAATCCCTGACGCGCCAGCATCAGTGCATGGCGCATCCAACCGGCGTCATCCATTATTTCTCGGGCTTTTCGGGGGTTTCCGGCGGACGCAACTCTGCAACAAATTCCTCAAAGTCTTCCACAGCCTGGAAGTTCTTGTACACACTGGCAAAGCGCACATAGGCCACGGTGTCGATCCGGGCCAGGGTCTC
The DNA here is from genome assembly GCF_054457435.1 of Halovulum sp. GXIMD14793. Lineage (NCBI taxonomy): Bacteria > Pseudomonadati > Pseudomonadota > Alphaproteobacteria > Rhodobacterales > Paracoccaceae > Halovulum > Halovulum sp. GXIMD14793. The sequence goes on from NZ_JBTLNE010000013.1 coordinate 30,807, forward strand.
CATCACAATCTCACCGATCGCTTTAGAGTTGATATCGGTATCGCCCATGCTTTCCAGCCGCCGCACGATGCCCGAGATCATCTGGTCAATCCGGTCCGGCTCGATAGGGCGTTTTTGCAGCGCGATGCGGATGGAGCGCTCCAGCTTGTCCCGGTCAAAATCCTCGCGCTTGCCATTGGTTTTAATCACGACCAGATCGCGCAATTGCACACGCTCATAAGTGGTGAAACGGCCCGCACAGGCGGGGCAGAACCGGCGGCGGCGGATGGCGACGTGATCCTCGGCGGGGCGTGAATCTTTGACCTGGGTGTCGACATTGCCACAGAACGGACAGCGCATGGGTTGGGATCTCCCGGAAAAAATACTCGATTGACCGTACTATAGGTCCAACACCAGCGCTTGGGTAGGCTTTCTGCATTTCCACGAGATAAGGGGATTTGCCGCAACACCTCGTGGTGTCGACAGGCGCGCGGGGCGTGTTAGCCTGCATCTCATTCACACCTGAAGGGAGAAAGACAATGTCAGTTGCACGCGTTACCGAGATTTCCTCCGTTTCCAAGAAAGGTTTTCAAGAAGCCATCGAAGAAGGCATTGAGCGGGCCTCTAAAACCCTGCGTGGGATCAAGGGCGCCTGGGTCAAGGAGCAGCACGTGATGGTCGACGATGGCAAGGTTACAGGTTACCGCGTCAACCTGATGGTGACCTTTGTTCTGGACGAGTAAGCCTATCTACCCTGTCCGCCATTTTGACGGGCAGGGTTATCGCGAAAGATGCGCCACGACCTGCCGTCTGTGCGGGGCGTGGCGAAACTCGAACAGGTAAATGCCCTGCCAGGTGCCAAGCGCCAGTTGCCCGTCAATGACCGGGATCGAAAGCGACGTTGCGGTTAGAACTGCCTTGATATGGGCTGGCATGTCATCCGGCCCTTCCAGTGTGTGGCGCAGATAGGCCATCGCGGGATCATCTGCAGGTGGCACCAGCCGGGCAAAAAAGGCATCCAGATCCCGCATGACATCGGGATCAGCATTCTCCTGAATCAGCAACGAACAAGAGGTGTGACGCACAAACAGCGTCAGCAGCCCATTTCCCTGCCCGGCCAGCGGGGTGACCTGATCCGTAAATTCATAAAGCCCAGGGCCAGAGGTGTGGACCGTCAGCATACGGGATATCAGTCACTCAGATGAAGCGAGACGGCAACGCTGACCTGCGCGCCAGCAAACAGGATGCCGTTCAGGATGTAAAACGCCAGCCCGGCAATCCAACTGCCCTCAGAATGCAGAACCATCTGACTGATCCCGCCGATATTCAGACCGAAGACCAATGCTGTGAAAAGGGCTGCGATAAGATAGCCGATCATCCAGTGAAAGATAATAAAGCGCACCAGCCGCGGCAAACGGGCGAGAAAGCGCGGGCGTCTTGCAAACGGGTTGGTGACATCGAAAATCATAAGGTGTCCATTCCCAGTCGGACGCGTTCTTTTCACAGGGAAGACGGAACATCACCTTCCCCGCTTGCCAATACTTGCCGTCTTGGCCCGGTTTTTCAAGGCCACCTATAGGATGGGCGTTTGTATGAGTTCCGAAATTGCCTAAAGCGTTATGCGAAAAACCTGTCCAAACGGACAAGCGCCCCACGTCCGGGGGGCGAGTGATGGTGCCAAGCCTGATATCCCAGACGTCACCTTCCATCCCAAGACGCTTTAGCACGTTGGAATGCTCCCATGGTGGGATATGGCGGGGTTGCAAACTCACGGAACGGCATAGAAGGGGCGGGCATAAATCGCCCGCCTTCCTGCCATTCGATGGTTACTGATCCAGAAAGCTCCGCAGTTTTCGGCTGCGGCTGGGGTGCTTCAGTTTTCGCAGGGCTTTCGCCTCGATCTGGCGGATACGTTCGCGGGTGACGCTGAACTGCTGGCCGACCTCTTCCAGGGTGTGGTCGGTGTTCATGCCGATGCCAAAGCGCATGCGCAGGACACGTTCCTCGCGCGGGGTCAGGCTGGCCAGAACGCGGGTTGTGGTTTCCTTCAGGTTGCCCTGAATAGCGCTGTCCAGCGGCAGGATGGCGTTCTTATCCTCGATGAAATCACCCAGTTGCGAATCTTCCTCGTCGCCAATGGGCGTTTCCAGGCTGATCGGCTCTTTGGCGATTTTCATCACCTTGCGGACCTTTTCCAGCGGCATCTGCAGCTTGGCGGCCAGTTCCTCATGGGTCGCTTCGCGGCCCATCTCGTGCAGCATCTGGCGACCGGTGCGGGTGATCTTGTTGATGGTCTCGATCATATGCACCGGAATACGGATGGTGCGCGCCTGATCTGCGATGGAGCGTGTGATCGCCTGCCGAATCCACCATGTCGCATAGGTAGAGAACTTGTAGCCCCGGCGGTATTCGAATTTATCCACCGCTTTCATCAGGCCGATATTACCCTCCTGGATCAGATCCAGGAACTGCAGACCGCGGTTGGTGTATTTCTTGGCGATAGAAATCACCAGGCGCAGGTTCGCCTCGACCATTTCTTTCTTGGCAATGCGGGCCTCTTTCTCGCCCTTTTGCACTTGGTTAACGATGCGGCGGAATTCGGTGATGTCGACGCCGACATACTGGCCGACCTGGGCCATCTCGCCGCGCAAGCCTTCGACCTGCTCGCGCATGTCGCCGGTCAGCATATCCCAGCCGCGGCCTTTCAGGTCGCTGACCCGGTCAATCCAACCCGGTTCCAGCTCTGCGCCGCGATATTCGCTGACGAAATCCTTGCGGTTGATCCGGGCCTTGTCGGCTAGTTTCACAATAGCGCTGTCCAGCGACATGATTTTGCGGTTGATGCCATAAAGCTGATCAACCAGCGCTTCGATGCGGTTGTTGTGCAGATGGAGGGAGTTAACCAGTTCCACGATTTCGGCGCGCAGGCGCTGATACTCACGCTCTTGCGTGGTCGAGAATTTCTGGTTTTTGTTCAGTGTTGCCGAGATACGGTCATCCTGCATCGCGGCAAGGCGTTCGTAATCGGCCGCAATCTGGTCAAGGGTCTCCAGGACCTGCGGTTTGAGGGTCGCTTCCATCGCAGCGAGCGACAGGTTGGCCTGATCATCCTCGTCATCCTCATCGTCCTGCGCCACCGGGTTGCCATCGGCATCGGTTTCGGGTTCCGCTTCTTCCTTCGGTTTTGGCTGAGCCCCTGCCTTGGCCGCATTCGGATCGATGACCGGCGTATCCTCGTCCCCGTCCATCGTGGCGCCGAAGGTGGTTTCAAGGTCGATCACATCGCGCAGCATGATCGTCTCATCCAGCAATTCGTCGCGCCAGATGGTGATCGCCTGAAAGGTCAGGGGGCTTTCGCAAAGCCCCAGGATCATGGTGTTGCGCCCGGCCTCAATCCGTTTGGCGATGGCAATCTCGCCCTCACGGCTCAGCAGCTCGACGGAGCCCATCTCCCGCAGATACATCCGCACAGGGTCGTCGGTCCGGTCCAGCGTTTCGCCAGCTGCGGTGGTTGTGGCCAGTTCACGGGATTTGGACCCGGTCTCGACCAGATCACCGCCTTCGCTGTCAGTATCGTCGCTTTCGGTGTCATCATCATCAACATCGTCGCTTTCGATGACGTTGATGCCCATTTCCGACAGCATCGCCATGACGTCTTCGATCTGCTCCGAGGACACCTGTTCCGAAGGCATCACCTCGTTCAGTTCGTCATAGGTGATGTAGCCCCGGGCCTTGGCTTGCGAGATCATCTTTTTGACCGCGGCCTGGCTCATATCCAGCATCGGTCCCGCTGCTTCGTCGGTCTCGCGCGTCTTGGTGTCGTCGGTATCTTTGGCCATTCATAGCTCCTGAATGTTCCGGCCTACCCCGCCCGTAAGCCGCCTGAACGATTCGTTTCTACATATTTCCTATACGAATCACCGATTCGCAATTGGTGATTCTATTTCTTCTTCTTTAACCAAATCTGGCGATCGATGTAGGATTGCAATGCATCCCGCATTTCTTTTTCGCCATCCTCGGTCGTTTCCGCATCATCCCGCACTGGTCTCAGGGCGGCTTCAGCGGCCTCATTCGCCTGTCGCAGGCGCCAGGTCAGCCCCTCATCCGCCACGCCAGAAAGCTCCTCCTCGGCCTCGCGCAGTTCCTGCTGGCGGCCGATAAAGGCGCGTTGCCGGGCGATCTCTTCCGCGACCGCCATTCGCGCCGCACCTGCGTCGCTGTCAGGCTGGACATGCCGGTTCAGCCGCACCTGCCCGATCTGGGCCAGTTTCGCCACGGGATCGTGGCCAAGGATATCTGCGGTCCCCGTCTGCAGGTCAGATAGGTCGCCCGACAACGCTTGTAAAAGCGCGCGGCGTATCTGATCAAGATCGGGGCAAAGAAACGGCAAGGCATCCAGATCCGCCTCCAACTCTTCGGCCAGATCGGGATGGGCCAGGCACCCCATCAGAATGGTACTTTCCCGCACCCGCGCTGCGGCCTCTTCCCCGGCGGTGGCCTGCCCCAAAAGGGAGGCCCGCGTTGTCGGCAGGGGCGTCTGTGGGCGCGTATTGCGCCAGCCCCGGCTGTCGCGCTGCGATGTGTCGCGGCGGGTGGGGCGGAATAGTTCTGCACGTTTTTCCCGGATCGCCGTCTCATAGTGGCTGCGCAGCCCGCTATGATTGATCTTGCCCAAGGCCGCACGCAGAGCAGTATCAAGCGCGGCACGGCGCTCGGGGCTGTCAAAGCTGCGGCCTTCGGTTTCGCGGCGCCACAGCATGTCGACCATGGGCGCAGAACTGTCCAGAAGATCGGCCATGGCCCGGGCCCCCTGCGCGCGGATCAGATCATCCGGGTCCAACCCTTCGGGCAGCAGACAAAACCGTAGCGACTTTTCCGGTTCCAGATGCGGCAATGCCAGATCGACCAGACGCAATGCGGCCCGTAATCCTGCCTTATCGCCATCCAGTGCGATCACGGGCTCTGGCGTTATCCGCCAGATCAACTGCAACTGGTCTTCGGTGATCGCTGTCCCCAGTGGGGCAACCGCATGGTTAAACCCCGCCTGCGCCAGCGCAATCACATCCATATACCCTTCGGCCACGATCAGGCTGCCAGCCTTGCCCGCCGCCTCCCGCGCGGGGCCGTGATTGTAAAGGCTGCGCCCCTTATCAAACAGCTCGGTTTCCGGGGAGTTTAGGTATTTCGCCCGGGCATTCGGGTCCATCGCCCGCCCGCCAAAGGCAATGGTGCGCCCCCGCGCATCACGGATCGGGAACATGATGCGGTCGCGGAACCGGTCATAGGGTTGCCCGCCATCATCCGGCCGGGCGCACAGACCCGCCCGATCCAGATCCTCGGCAGTGATTCCCTTGCCCGTAAGATACGCAAACAACGCTTGCCGCCCGCCTGGCGCAAAACCGATCTCAAACCGCTCCAGCGTCTCAGATGTCAGCCCGCGCCGCTCCAGATAGTCCCGCGCCTCGGTCGCGGCCCCGGTCTTCAGCTGCAAACGATAGAACTGCACCGCCTGCTCCATCACCTCGGCCAGCCCCTTGCGCACCTCCGCCTTGGCGGCAGCCGCCGGGTCCATCGCCGGCATCTGCATCCCGGCCGCATCGGCCAGCAGACGCACGGCGTCCATGAACCCCATATTCTCCGTCTCGCGCACGAAACTTAAAGCATCCCCCTTCGCATGACATCCAAAGCAGTAATAAAATCCCTTCTGATCATCGACATGAAACGAGGCAGTCTTCTCGGTATGGAACGGACAGGGCGCCCAGTAATCCCCCTTGCCTGGATTGCTCTTGCGCTGATCCCACGTCACCTTGCGCCCCGCGATCTGTGCGATCGAGGTGCGCGCCCGTAGCTCGTCAAGAAATCCCGGTGGTAATGACATCATCACCCAATATTGTGCCGAAGCTCACGCCCGGCAAGCAACCTTCCCTTCATTGTTCCAAAATATCCTCGCCGGAGGCTCCAATGCCCCTACCGGGCGATATCCACCACCTGCAAGGCACGCCCATCCGGGCCAAAGACCCGGATCCGCTCCGCCCCATCCGCATCCGATGTCACCACAGCAACCCAGCCGGTTCCTTGTGTAAAAGCGCGCGCAGCCTCGCCCTCCGGCAGGATCACCTGTTCGGGCAACGGCAAAGGCTGCGGTCCGCGCTCAAAGGTGGCCAGCATCAGCCCGACAATAATGATCACCCCCAGCGTCAGGGTGCCCGTCAGGATCATCACCATGATCCGAAGCCGCCGCAGACCTGCTGGCTCTGGCAAAGAATGCAGGCTATTGCTGTCGTCCATGTCCGATCCGTCCGTTCATATCGTTGACCTGCCTGAAGGCACGGCTGAACGCCTTGATAAGGCGCTGGCCCGCATTGTGCCAGAGGGGGCGGGCCTCAGCCGCTCGCGCCTGCAGGCTTTGATCGCCGAAGGGGCTGTGACCGGGCCGGACGGCCCGATGACCAATCCCAAAGCCACTGCGCGTCCGGGCACCTATCATATCACCCTGCCGCCGCCCAAACCCCTGGATTTGGTGCCCGAGGCGATCCCGCTCGATATTCTATACGAAGACGAGCATCTGATTGTGGTCAACAAGGCTCCGGGCATGGTCGTGCATCCCGCCCCAGGGTCTGAGACCGGGACGCTGGTCCACGCCCTTCTGGCGCATTGTGGCGATCAGTTATCCGGCATTGGCGGGGTAGAGCGGCCCGGGATCGTGCATCGGATCGACAAGGACACTTCAGGGTGTCTCGTGGTAGCCAAGACCGCTGCGGCGCATACGCGGCTGTCAGAGATGTTCAAAGCCGGAGAGATGGAAAAAGCCTATACCGCGCTTTGCTGGGGCCACCCTGACCCCGCAGCACCGCATCTGCGCGGTATCCCACATGTTCGGGCGGATGCAGACGCGAATTTAGGCACTGGCCTGCTGGTTGAAGCCCCGATTGGGCGTCATCGCACTGATCGTAAGCGCATGGCTGTGCAGGCCGCGGGCGGGCGCGTCGCCAGAACAAAGTTCTTTGTGAGGGAGGTTTTCGGCCCCCAAACCCGCCCGGTCGCGTCACTGGTCCATTGCCAGCTTTTTACCGGGCGCACGCATCAGATCCGTGTTCATCTGGCACATATCCACTGTGCAATCATCGGTGATCCGGTCTATGCCCGCCCCCGCGCCCTTGCCAAAGACGCCCTTCCGGCAGAGGTCAGCAACGCGCTGCGCAACTTCCCCCGGCAGGCGTTGCACGCGGCGACCTTGGGCTTTGATCACCCGGTTACAGGTGAAAAACTGTTGCTTTCCGCGCCCTTGCCTGCAGACTTCAATGATCTGTTAGACCTCTTGCGTCAGTCAAAAAGTTAACTAAAGCGTTTCGGGATAAACCTGAGACAAAAGATTATCCTGAAACGCAGTGATAAGCCTATATGGTGTACGCGTTTCGATTTTATGTGATGTCTCAAGGTAAACTCGAAACGCTTTAAATCTGACCAGCCGCCCCTTGAATATTCGTAAGCAGTGCTTACATCAAGTCGGCCAACTGAGCGGAGAGACACTTTATGAGCTATGCCAATCTGCCTGCCCCATCGCCCGAACAGGGCCTGTCGCGCTACATGCAGGAAATTCGCAAATTTCCCATGCTGGAGCCGGAGCAGGAATACATGCTGGCAAAAGCCTGGGTCGATCACGGCGATACGGATTCGGCCCATCAGCTTGTTACCAGCCACCTGCGGCTGGCGGCCAAGATTGCCATGGGCTATCGCGGCTATGGCCTGCCGACGGCCGAGGTCGTGTCCGAGGCCAATGTCGGCCTGATGCAGGCGGTGAAGCGCTTTGACCCGGAAAAAGGCTTCCGCTTGGCGACCTATGCTATGTGGTGGATCCGTGCTGCCATTCAGGAATATATCCTGCGCTCGTGGAGCTTGGTGAAAATGGGCACCACCGCAGCCCAGAAAAAGCTGTTCTTCAACCTGCGCAAAGCCAAGAACAAGATCGGCGCGCTGGAAGAGGGCGATCTGCGCCCGGAAAACGTCGAACAGATTGCCAAAGACCTGAACGTGACCGAGACGGAGGTGGTCGAAATGAACCGCCGCCTGTCCGGTGGCGATGCCTCTCTGAATGCCCAGATCAAGAACGATGGTGAGGGCGCGGCCGAATGGCAGGACTGGTTGGAAGATGAAGATGCCGACCAGGCGGCGGATTACGCCGAACGGGACGAGCTCGAAGGCCGACGCGAGCTGCTGCTGGAAGCGATGAGCGAACTGAATGAACGTGAGCGCTTTATCCTGACAGAACGCCGTCTGAAAGACAGCCCGCAAACATTGGAAGACCTGTCCAAAGTCTATGATGTCAGCCGCGAACGTATCCGCCAGATCGAGGTCCGAGCGTTTGAAAAGCTACAGACCCGCATGCGCGATCTGGCGGCTGAAAAGGGCCTGATCGAGGCGGTTGGCTGATATGGGGTCATCTGCCTTGCAGATAGTTGCAAACCATAGCACTTGGAGGGTACTGGCTTTGCGACGTAAGTGCTGAACAGGCCGCGTTGCACAGAAGGGTCAGGTGTCCACCCCAAGATGCGGCTGCCGCCAGTATTTAGCGGCCTCCTTGTCTTCCTCATAGCTGTCAAAGACAAACAGCCCGCTGCCGTCATAGATGGTCAGTTCCCCAAGATAGTGACGCGTCGGGGTTAGCAGAAAGTCGATCCGGATCATGTCAAACCCCTGGGCCAGCGGCGTCGCGATGCGGATGATGTCATCCAGTGCCGGTGGGCGTTCGGCCTCAAGGGGTTCATAATGCGGCCATGTCATATCAAGCCGGGTCCAATCGGGTGTATAGTATGACAGGCGGGTTACCGGGCCTGTGTTGTCTTCGGGCATGACAAGGCGCAAAATTCCGTCGTAAAAATAGAGCTTCAGGTCCAGGATATCACCGTCCGCCAGCAGCGGTTCAGCTATGATTGACGGGGTCAGGTCCAGGTAACACCACTCGAATTTTTTGCGGGCCTGCACCCTGCCAAGCCATTTGTTTAAGCGCTTCTTGGCCCTTGAGCGCGCTGCCTTATCGCCCGCCCGCACGACGCTATTCATGCCAGAGCCGTGGGTGCATTTCAGGATGATATCCAGCTCCCAAAGCGATGCAGGCAGATCTGCAAACCGGTCGACATGCGCCAGGAACGGCACACAAAGTTCGTCAGCCTGACCCGTCCCAAGAACCGTGTCGATATAGTTGCGCGCGGTCACTTTGTCGGTCAGTTCAGTAAAACGCGGATCGTGATCGCACAACTTGCGGAGATGTAGGCGTTCACTATGAGTTTGTGGATGCGACAATGAAAGTGGGTAACCATGCACTTTCTCAAACTGCCGCTTGGCACGCGGATAGCCTTGTTTTGAGTCTTTTCGGTAACGTTGCCAAGCGGCTGCGCGCGCCGCCCGCCAGCGCATCCGAGCAGGCAGAAAATCCAACTTTTGAATTAAGAACAGCATGTGCCTTTTGGACCTGGATTCCGCGCGGTCAGTGTGCGCTTGCGCGCGGATATGGCCAACGCAGTGATCAACCTATATGGCTTACGCGTTTCGATTTTAGGTGATGTCTCAAGCTAAACTCGAAACGCTTTAGTCGACTGAGTAGGTGCAGGCTTATTGCTGAAGCTATGCTTCGCGCAACAAGGATTTTTGATATTTATTCGACTTGGCGCTTTTGCGCCGGGTGCCTTTTCGGAAACGCCGACACGCTTTGATTGAATAACCGGGCTTTGCGTCGTAACAGTCGGGCAGGGATCAGGTATTTCCCGATCAAACCCGCCCGCTGTTGGAGGCAAAGCCATGCGTGATCAGCATCCCCCTGAAGAACCGTTCATCCTGATTTCGGGGATCGGCAAAGTGGTCGCCGAACCTGATATCGCCATTCTGACCATCGGTGTTGAGGAACAGGCCAAAACCTCAAGCGACGCGATGCAGGCCAATTCTACCGCATTGCAAAAGGTCTTTGACATTGCCGGGAAGGCCGGGATCGCCAAAAGCGATATCACGACGTCCAACCTGTCGCTCAGGCGTATTGAGCACAGGCACAAGAAGACGGATGAGCCGATTTTTTCCGGCTATCAGGTGACCAATATGGTCACGGTTCAGGTGCGTGAGTTGGACAATCTGGGAACGGTTCTGGATCAGATGACACGATCAGGGCTGAACCGGATTGATGACATATCGTTTGATGCAAGCCGCCACGATGCTTTGTTGCAAGAGGCGCGGCGCGCGGCTGCAGAAGATATCAAATCCAAGCTGGAGCTGCACAAGCAAAGCTTCGGCTTCGAGGTCAAAGGGGTGCTGGAAATCCAGGACAGCGATACCTCGGGAAGCGACAGCGCGCTCTACAGAATGGTTGGTGGTCGTGCACGGCAGCTCAGTGTTCCGGTATCTGGCGGCGAGTTGGAAATCACCGTGTTCATCTCCGCAAAATACCACATTGGATAAAAAAAGAGGGGGGCCGAAGCCCCCTAGTTCTGCACCTAGAAGTATTGTTCAGCGAGCCATCCAGACCTCGACCCGGCGGTTGATAGCGCGCTCTGCGCCCCGCTCGTTGCAGGCCAGCGTGTAAAGCTCACCCACACCTTTGGTCCCCACTTTGGCCGAGTTAATTTCGTTACCCGTGTCCGCCTCACGCAGCGCAGCCAGCACAGTGTCGGCGCGGCGCTGGGCCAGTTCACGGTTTTCGTCATACGTTCCGACGGTGTCGGTGAAGCCGACGATCATGAACTCTGCATCGGGATGTGCGGCGATAAAGTCGACCACACGCCGCAGGTCACGCTGGGAGCGGCGATCCAGACGGGTTGATGCGTTGTCGAAGCGGAAGACAGTGGACAGGCGCTCTTTGCCGTCCATATCGGCGACAAGATCTTTGGCGCCGTTGATCAGAACCTCAATGTCATAGGACTCTGCTTCGCGGGCAACGCGGGCGCTGGCCGCCTCCAGCTTTTCGGTTTCGATCCCCAGATCGACAAAGCCCGAACGGCGAATGCCCTGATCAAGTTCTGCGCTTTCCAGATAGGCTAGGAAGTCAGCCAGTTCCGAAGAGGCAGCGTCGTTGGTGTTGTAAGCCACAACGCGCTGCATCAGGGGGTACTGTTCGGTCTTGAGGTTCACCGCGGTTGCCTCTGTCTCGACGCCGCAAGTCGAGGACAGTGGCAGTGTCCGGGCCTCACCCCGGGCCGAGAATGGGACGAAGCCGATGGCTGCCGGGTCCTGCAGCACAGCCTGCACGATCTGGGCGCTGTCGCCGTTGCGGGTTTGTGTCCCTTCGGGGAGCATCCCACGCAAATGGCTTTCGGAAGAGGCCAGCACGTTGATGGCCATATCCGGACCACCCAGTTCAGACCAGTTGGTGACCTGACCGGCAAGGATTGCCTGCACATCGTCATCCAGGATCGATTTGATCTGGCTTTCAGGTGATACGATGGCAACCAGCCCGTCCATTGCCAGAACACGCTGCTGCTCAAAGCTGTCAAGATCACCTTTGCCTGCCTTCGCAACTAGGGAGAGGGCAGCATTCGGTGCCTCACCAATGGTGATCGCAACATCCGACTTACCGTTCGCCAAAAGGGCAACCTGCTCAACCGGCTGCACCGCAGTCAGACCGGACAGCCGCAGAATCTTGTCGCCATTTTCAGCAACAACGCCAACATCGGTGCCCTTGCCTGTGTCGGTCAGGCTCAGCTTGCCGCCGAACGTATCGGCATATGTGCCAAGCGCGATCGGCAACAGGTCATTGATCACAGCTTCGGGACCTGAAATCCGCAGTGTCGGTGCCGTCAAAGGACTGGACGGCAGTGCTGCGGCGACTTCTGCGCCTTCGGGTGCCTTGGGCGCGGTTGGTGCCGTCGTGATATCACCGCTGCCCCCCAGCGACGTATTCACAATGTCAGCAGCAGGTGCATTTGCCAGCGTTTCCGCAACCAGGTTGTCAGCCTCGACATATGCGACGCGCTCGGCGCGTGAAGGGCAGCCGGGGCCGTCGCACGATATCGCATCCAACGGAAGGTCGAACTCGCCCAGTTGTGTGTCGATACGGATATTGCCATGCGCAACCTCAACGACCGTTCCGCTGAGTGTTACCGAACCGTCAGGCATGGTCACTTCGGCCAAGCCGTCGGGCATGCCAGGCTGCCAGTCCGCAATCACGCGCTCCACGCGACATCCGGGGCCTTCGCAATTCACATGCTTGGCCGGGATTTCCATCGCACCGTGGGAGGTGACGATTTGATAACGGTCTTCCTTAAACCCGGTGATTTCACCTGAGATTTTTACACCACCCTCGCGTGCCGTCAGCGTCGAGATATCCTCAGCAGAAAGCAGAGAGGTCGAAAGCGCAAGCAGGGCGATGGTGGCAGATGTGGATCGAATAGCGGCGGCGAAGGACATCGAGGTTGTCTCCGTTTTGGTCTCAAGTTGGGGGGCGCAGATGAGATCATATACGCTTGGGCTTTGACCCTATACTTTTAGGTAGGAAGAAATCAACAGAATTTTTGTTTGTTGGCTTAGGGTTAACATATACGGCATGATAAGGTCATATATTTGCCTTTTTCCGCCTTCTTTCGGCGGCGGTACGCGTTAGGGTGAAGACCAGTATGACAAGAAAGGAGACACCATGTCTGAGGCACCGATTCGCTGGGGTGTGCTGAGCGCAGCACGCATTGCCGCAGACTGGGTCTGCCCAGCAATTCATATGTCAGAGCGTGGGGTGATCTCTGCCATTGCGTCGAAAACGCCGGGCAAGGCGGCCGAACTGGCCGCGCCTTACAGCAATGTCACGCTGCTGAATGACTATGACAAGCTGCTGGCCTCGGATCAGATTGACGCCGTCTATATCCCGCTGCCCAATTCCGAACATGTCGAATGGACGATAAAAGCACTGGAAGCTGGTAAGCATGTTCTGTGCGAAAAGCCGATTGCCCTGAACGCGGATGAGATCGACCGGATCATGGTGACGGCTGCAGAAGCCGACCTTCTGGCGGCCGAGGCATTCATGGTTGTCCATCATCCGCAATGGATCAGGGTGCGGGAGTTGCTGGGCGAAGGCGTCATTGGCGCTTTGCGCCACGTGCAGGGCGCGTTCAGCTTTTACAATGATGACCCTGACAATATCCGCAACCGATCCGAAACCGGCGGCGGCGCATTGCGGGACATCGGCGTCTACCCTTGCGTGACCACCCGCTTTGTCACGGGCCAGGAGCCGGAGGAGGTCTCGTCCATCATCGAATGGGAAAACGGCGTCGATACGACCGCGCGCGTCCATGCGGCCTTTGGCAGTTTCACCATGGATTTCTATGTCTCCATGCGCATGGCCCCCCGCCAGCGTATGACGTTCCACGGCACCAAGGGATTTTTGACCGTGGAGACGCCCTTTAACGCCAAGCTTTACGGTGATGACGTGGTGTCTGTTTTTGCAGACGGTGTCGAAACCCGCGAACGCTTCCCACTGGTCGATCATTACCGAGAGCAGATCAACGCCTTCAACACCGCTGTTCTGGAGAACGAGGAATACGCCTGCCCGCTGGCCTTTTCCCAAGGCAATCAGCGGATGATCGATATGATCTATGAGGCTGGTACCACGACGGGCTGATCTGCGGTGGGGCGCTGGCTTTTTGCCTTTGGTCAGAACTGGTGTAGAGGGCCAGTGGTAGGTTTGATTTAAAACTTACCCTTGCTCCTCAGCGTCCCAAGCGGTCTGCCAAAAAGAAATTTGATATTCACCTAGATCTTCAGGGTCGTCTGGGACGTAAAACTTAACCGTGCAAGGTCGACCTGGAAACTGGGTTCGCAGCTTGGCCTCCCACATTTCCTTTATGATGGTCCCGATGAAAAGCAGTTTGTCGGCGGACAGGTTGTCTTCATCGTGGTAGTGCAGATCGGCCAGATGGAAATGGTTGAGAACCCACTCAACGCCCTTGGGCATCGAGTCTGCCTGGTCTTCAAAGTTTTCGATGCTTTCTTTGCTTGTGCCTTCGACAAGAATGTACTTTCCGACAGCCTCAAACTTTGGCCACAGAAGAGCTGCATAGCCGACTGTCAGCTTGTAGTTGCCCTCGTTTTGCGCCCAAGTCTCCAGCGGTATTCCGGCACCGTCGTTCCACGCACCAAGTTCCTTGGCCATGCTTTCGGGTGGTTGATGTGGCAAATCACTGTTCCTAACTCTTTGCATCACCGATGGTCGATCCGATGAATATCATCAACGGCAGCTTACCTAACAGGCCGCAAGCGACCGCCTTTCAAAGGACAGCCCGACGGCTCGGTAGGCAAATCGCAGCAACGTCAGCCCTCCATCGCCTCCAACTCGTCGATCATTGACGAGATCAGGCCGATGCCCTTGTCCCAGAAGGTTGGGTCGGAGGCGTCGAGGCCGAAGGGGGCGAGCAATTCCTTGTGGTGTTTGGAGCCGCCTGCTTTCAGCATGTCGAAATACCGATCCTGGAAGCCCGGCTCGCCGTCCTGATAAACCGCATAAAGCGCGTTCACCAGACCATCGCCGAAGGCATAGGCATAGACATAGAAGGGCGAGTGGATGAAGTGCGGGACGTAGGACCAGAAGGTCTCGTATCCGTCCATGAACTCAAACGCATCGCCAAGGCTTTCATGGGTGACCTCCATCCAGATGGCGTTGATCTGGTCGGGGGTCATCTCACCCTCCCGCCGGGCGGCGTGCAGGCGGCTTTCGAAGTCATAAAACGCGATCTGGCGCACGACCGTGTTGATCATATCCTCTACCTTGGAGGCCAGCAGCGTTTTGCGCGCGGTCTGGTCCGGTGCGGCGTCCAGCAGCTTGCGGAAGGTCAGCATCTCGCCAAAGACCGATGCGGTTTCTGCCAGGGTCAGCGGGGTTGAGGACAGCATTTCGCCCTGTTCGGCGGCCAGCACCTGATGCACGCCATGGCCCAGTTCATGCGCCAGGGTCATCACGTCGCGCTGTTTGCCAAGGTAGTTGAGCATCACATAGGGATGCACATTCGTGACCGTCGGATGCGCGAATGCCCCCGGTGCCTTGCCTGGTTTCACCGGCGCGTCAATCCAGCGCTTGTCAAAGAAAGGCACCGCCAAATCGGCCATGCGCGGGTCGAACCCGGCATAGGCGTCCAGCACCGTCTGCTTCGCGGTCGGCCAGTCGATGATGCGCTTGTCCTCCATCGGCAGCGGCGCGTTGCGGTCCCAGACCTGCAGTTTATCCAGCCCCAGCCATTTCGCCTTGAGCCGGTAGTACCGATGCGACAGGCGCGGATAGGCGGCGACCACGGCGTCGCGCAGGGCCTGCACCACCTCTGGTTCTACATCATTGGCCAGATGGCGACCGGATTGCGGGGTGGGCAGTTTGCGCCAGCGGTCGACGATCTCTTTCTCTTTGGCCAGGGTGTTGGTGATACGGGCGAAAAGCGGCAGACGTTCGGTGAATACGGCCGCCAGCGCCCGCGCGCCAACCTCGCGCCGGGTGCGGTCATGATCGGTCATCAGGTTCAGGGTTGCTTCCAGCGATAAGGTGTCGCCGTCCACATCGAAAGTCAGGCCCGCCATGGTTTCATCGAACAGGCGGTTCCAGGCGGCAGCGCCAACGACAGAGGTGTCGTGGAGGAAATGCTCCAGCTCATCCGACAACTGGTGCGGCTTCATCTTGCGCAGACGGTCCAGCACCGGCTTGTAGCGTTTCAACCCCTCGGATGCGCTGTAATGCGCTGCCAGCACCTCATCGTCGATCCGGTTGATCTCTAGCGTGAAGAACACCAGAGGCGTGGTCAGATCGGTGATCCGGGTCTGCATATCGGACATGAATTTGGCCCGGTCGGCATCCGTGGTGTTCTGGTAGTAGCGCAGACCGGCATAGGACATGATGCGCCCGATCTTCAGGTCCATCGCTTCGTTCCGTTCGATACAGCGCAGCAGGCCCGCGGCATCCAGATCGGCCAGCTTGCCCTGATAATCATCGGCGAAGCTGTCAGCCTCAGCCGCCAGCCACTCCAGATCGGCCTGCAATTGCGGCGCATCGGGGGCGGCATAAAGATCGGTCAGGTCCCATTCCGGCAGATCGCCGAGGTTTTCGCCATCGGCGGTCGCAGTTTGGGGTGCGAGCACCAGATCGGCGTGCGGAAACAGAAAATTTTGCATAGTCGGTCCTTAAAGGTCTATCGGCTTGTCAACGATCCCTGGCAGCCCTTCGAAGGGCGGGGCGTCGGATTTGCGCCGGATCAGGATGTCACCATTGGGCAGGATTTCGGGCATTTCGTAGTACTGCAACCCGCCGACCAGCTCGGTCAGTTCGCGCAACCGGGGCAGCATCTCGCCCATCAGGCGTTCCAGCTCGGGCTGAAGGTTCTCGGTCAGTTCGCGCTGCAATTCCTCGGCAAGATCGCGCATCCGGTCTTCGAGATACCGGTCCAGGAAATGGCGTTGCTCTACCGGTGGTTTCTCGTCCTGGGTCAGGGCGGGGCCGGCCAGCGTGATCGCGAAAGTCAGGGCAAGGATATGTTTCATGGTCTCACACATATGGTGTCAGGATGCGGCATTGTCACCGGGGGCAAGTGCAAGGTCAACCGAAACGGGGAAATGGTCTGAAGCCGTCAGAAGGGCCTTTTGCAGAGCCTTGTCTTCAAAGCAGTCCGCATCATCAAACGGATGCCAGATGCGCCATTTTGGCTGCGACCGCTCAGCCAGTGCCGGTGATAGCATGATAAAGTCGATCAGCGTGTTGATATAGCGGTGCGTGGGCTTGTCATAAAAGCGCGCAGTGGCGGCTTGTGCGGTGCGCGTGCCCTCCAGCCAGGCGCGGCTGAACGGATCGCGCAGCAGGGTTTCGGGTGTATCGGGATCGCCCAGAACGACCTCAACCCCAGATCGTTCAAAGAGCTTTTCGAAACTGTCGAGGCCCGGCCCGTCATTGAAATCGCCCAGCACGATCAGATCGTCGCCAGCGGCCAGATGCTGATCCACGCGCTGGCGCAGCCAAATACACTGAGCCAGCTTCTTGCGGCGGTTGGCGATGGCCATCTGGTGCGCGGCCTCTGGTGTTGGGGCATTGCGGGCCATCTTGGATTTGGCATGCACACCGATCAGGCGGAGCGGCTGACCGCCGACCGGGTCAAGTTGCAATTCCAGCGGAGGTTTTGAAAATACATGCTGTTCAGGCTGCGCATCGACGTCGATATCCAGATCGAAACTTTGATCAAAGCGGGGTGCATGGCCGGTCAGGCCACCTTTGGGGTCGTGTTGAACGCTCACACGGGTCGGGTCGTAAAAGGCGGCGATTTCCTGATGCGTTTCGCTTTCAAAGCCGATCAGCGCATGGGTCTGGCGCAGGTTGTAGTGATCGGCAAAGTTGCCAAGCGCGCAGCTGGTGGATTGGGTGTTGCCGGTATTTGGGGCCTCAACAATGACAAACAGGTCGGCATCAACCGCCCTTAGGACTTGGGCGATGGCATCGGCCTGATCCTTGCGGGTGGTGTTATAAAGTCGTGACCATTCATCATCGCGCAGCAGTTTGTCGTTGCGGCTGAAAAGTTCGGCAAACCAGGCAACATTCCAGGTGGCGATACGGGTCATGCGGCACCCTGTATTGCGGACCAGGCGTCGTTAATCGCGTGCAGGCGCTTGGTGGCCAGCTGGATGGCCTCTTCGGGCATGCCGCGTGCAATCAGGGCGTCGGGATGGGTTTCGCGGACCAATTGCCGCCAGCGGGTGCGGATATCGGCAATTGGCATATCCTGCGTCACGCCCAACACATCATAGGGGTCGGGGACCGCGTCAGGAACATAGCGGGCGCGGATGGCGCGAAAGCTGGCTTCGGGCAGGTTGAAACGGTTGGCGACCTCACGCAGGAACAGGTCTTCCTGCTCATGATAGATGCCGTCGGCCATGGAGATGTGGAACAGGCCTTCCAGCAGGTTTTCCAGAACGACGCGATCCTCGGCGAACATTTTGCCGATGCGTGCGGCATAAAGCTCGAACCCGGCGACATCCTGGCGGGCAAGGTTGAAGACTTGCGCAGCCTGCGATTCGTCTTGCGGTGCGATGTAGAACACCTCGCGGAAGGCGCGGACCTCGTTCACGGTGACTGTGCCGTCGGCTTTGGCCATTTTTGCTGCCAGTGAGATCACTGCAATGGTAAAGGCGACGGAGCGTTCTGGCGGTGTGCGCAGCCGTTCGAAAAGCGCGGACAGGCCTTCGCCTGAGGACAGCGCTTTGAGGGCTTCGGCAATGCGGGACCAGATCGACATGGGCTGCACCTTATGCGCTGCTGCTTCCGGGTGGTAGTGCCAATGCCGTGCCACCGCCTGACGGGCGCGCCCACCCGCCCACCCCGCGCCCGCCAGCCGGCGGCGCGGCATTGGCGGTGATGGACCTTGCCCAAGAGGTTCGCTAAGCAAGGCCGGAACAGGAGGCGTGCATGTGGGATTTCTGGATCGACCGTGGTGGGACCTTTACTGATATTGTGGCGCGGGACCCGAATGGCGGTCTGCACCGGGCCAAGGTATTATCGGAAAACCCTGAGCAGTATGAGGATGCGGCCCTTCATGGGATGCGCGGCTTTCTGGGGCTGGCAACGGAGGCGATGATCCCGGCGGATCGGATCGCCTCGGTCAAGATGGGCACGACGGTGGCGACCAATGCGTTGTTGGAGCGCAAGGGCGAGCCAGTGGTGCTGGTCACCACGCGGGGGCTCGGGGATCAACTACGGCTGGGCTATCAGGCACGTCCGCATCTGTTTGCGCGCCAGATTGTGTTGCCGGAAATGCTCTATTCCCAAGTGATCGAAGCGACAGAGCGTGTCCTTGCAGATGGCACGGTTGAGCAGCCTTTGGACGAGGCCGCGTTGCGCGCCGATCTGAGCGCGGCGCAGGAGGCCGGGATATCGGCCTGTGCAATTGTCTTCGTGCATGGCTATCGGCACCATGCGCATGAAGCACGGGCGGCGGCGATTGCGCGCGAGCTGGGCTTTGAGCAGGTCTCCGTCAGTCACGAGGTTTCGCCCTTGATGAAGATGGTGTCGCGTGGCGATACGACCGTGGTCGACGCCTATTTGACGCCGATCCTGCGGCGCTATATCGACCGGGTTGTTGCGGCGTTTGATGGCCATATCGCGGGCAAGCTGATGTTCATGCAATCCTCGGGCGGGTTGACCGATGCGGGGTTGTTTCAGGGCAAGGATGCGATCCTGTCAGGCCCCGCGGGGGGTGTTGTGGGCGCTGTGCGGACCTCCGAAATTGCCGGGGAGGACCGGATCATCGGGTTCGATATGGGCGGAACCTCGACCGATGTTTGCCACTTCGCCGGTGAGTTCGAGCGGGTGATGAACGCGCCCGTTGCAGGTGTGCGGGTCACTGCGCCGATGATGGATATTCACACGGTTGCCGCCGGTGGTGGGTCGATCCTGTCTTTTGATGGCACGCGGATGCGGGTTGGTCCTGAAAGTGCCGGGGCCGATCCTGGTCCGGCCTGTTACGGGCGCGGTGGGCCGCTGGCGGTTACTGATGCGAATGTGATGACCGGGCGATTGCGGCCGGAATTCTTCCCGGCGATTTTCGGGCCCGAGGCGGATCAGCCGCTGGATCTGGCGGCGACACAGGCAGCATTCGCCGATATGGCTGCGCAGATCGGGATGGCGCCTGAGGCCGTGGCCGAGGGTTTCCTGAAAATCGCGGTCGAAAATATGGCCAATGCGGTCAAGAAAATCTCGGTCCAGCGGGGGCATGACGTGTCGCGCTATTGCCTGACGGTGTTTGGCGGGGCGGGGTCGCAGCATGCCTGCGCGATTGCCGACACGCTGGGCATGTCGCGGTGTTTGATCCATCCCATGGCCTCGCTTTTGTCGGCCTATGGTATGGGGCTGGCGGATATCCGTGCTGCGCGCGTGCAGGCGGTGGAAAAGCTGCTGGATGGCGATGCGCGGCTTGAGGCTGCGGCGATTATCGACGGTCTGGGCGCGCAGGCTTTGGCCGAGGTGGAGCGTCAGGGGGTGGCCGAGGCGCAGATTGAGGTGCAATCTGTCCTGCGGCTGAAAGTGCAGGGCACCGATACCACGCTGCCAATCCCGTTTGGTGATTTGGATCAGATGCAAGCCGCCTTTGCCGCTGCGCATAAGGCGCAGTTCGGCTTTGATCCCGGCGATACGCCCTTGGTCATCGAGGCGGTCAGTGTCGAGGCGATTGGCAAGGCGGCGGATCTGACTGAAACCGAAGGTCCGGTGATCGGCCGACCCGCGGTGGATGTGGACACCGCCCTGACCGCGCCGGTCTGGATTGACGGTGGCTGGCAGGACACGCGGTTTGTCCGCCGGGACGCAATGTCACCAGGGGATCGCCTGACCGGGCCTGCTGTTTTGGTGGAGGATCATACCTCTATTCTGGTTGCCCCGGGCTGGCAGGCTCAGATAACAGGTTTCAACCATGTGGCGCTGACCCGGATTGAGGCTTTGGCCGAGACCCATGCAGTGGGCACCAAGGCGGATCCGATCATGCTGGAGGTGTTCAACAACCTTTACATGTCCATTGCGGAACAGATGGGCGTGGTGCTGGAGAATACCTCGGCCAGTGTAACCATAAAAGAACGTTTGGATTTCTCTTGCGCGGTGTTTGATGCGGGGGGCGGGCTGATTGCCAATGCGCCGCATATGCCTGTGCATCTGGGCTCCATGGGGGCGTCGGTCAAAACGGTGATTGCGCAGAACCCGGATATGGGGCCTGGTGATGTCTATGTGTTGAATGCGCCCTATAACGGGGGGACGCATCTGCCGGATATCACGGTGGTGATGCCGGTTTGGGATGACAGCGGGACCAGAGTTCTGTTTTACACCGCAGCCCGTGGCCACCACACGGATGTGGGCGGGCTAACGCCAGGCTCTATGCCGCCGGACAGCCGTACGATCCACGATGAGGGCGCATATATCGACAACTGGAAATTGGTCGATCAGGGCCGGTTCCGGGAAGCCGAGACGCGGGAGTTACTGCTTTCGGCCCAGTATCCGGTGCGGGCCGTCGATATCAATATCGCCGACCTCAAAGCGCAGGTCGCGTCCTGTGAAAAGGGCGCGCAGGAGTTGCGCAAGATGGTGGCGCAGTTCGGTCTGGATGTGGTGCAGGCCTATATGGGCCATGTGCAGGATAATGCTGAGGAATGCGTGCGCCGCGCCATCACCACGCTGAAGGATGCGACATACACCTATCGCATGGACCTGGATTTCGATGGGGTGGAGCGGCAGATTGAGGTGAAGATCACCGTTGACCGCACCGCGCGTGAGGCAGTGATTGATTTCACCGGCACCACCGAACAACTGGCGACCAACTATAACGCGCCGGAACCGGTGACCATGGCGGCGGTGCTCTATGTGTTCCGGTTGCTGGTTGATGATGACATCCCAATGAATGACGGGGTGATGAAACCGCTGAAGGTGATCCTGCCGCGTGGTACGATGCTGTCACCGGATTATCCGGCGGCGGTTATTGCCGGAAATGTGGAGGTGTCGCAGGCGGTGACCTCGGCCCTGTTGCTGGCTCTGGATGTTCAGGCAGCGGCGCAATCGACGATGAACAACACCACCTGGGGGAATGATACTTACCAGTATTACGAAACCATCTGTGGTGGGTCCGGCGCGGGGCGGTTGGCCAATGGGGATGGGCATCCGGGTACGGCCGGGGTGCATACCCATATGACTAATTCGCGCCTGACCGATCCAGAGGTGCTGGAATGGCGGTTCCCCGTCGTGCTTGAGGAATTTTCGATCCGTCGCAATACTGGCGGGATAGGGCGGTTCCGGGGCGGTGATGGGACACGGCGGCGCATTCGGTTCCTTGAGGGGATGACGCTGGCAGTGCTTGCCGGGCACCGGATTTTGCCACCACCGGGATTGGATGGTGGCGAGCCGGGGGCGGTTGGTGCGTCCTGGATCGAGCGGTCTGATGGTAACCGCCGCGATCTGGCCTCCGCCGACAAGTGCGAGGTGGGGCCGGGGGATACCTTTGTTCTGCATACGCCCACCGGAGGCGGGTTCGGCAAGTAGGGTCCCTGCGCGGAACAAAAGCCTAAGGCCGCCGCGCATCGGGCCATCGTCGTAGGTAGTCTGCGCTGCCGGATTGGTCGTGGCGGGCTATTCCGCGGCGATGCTGCCGGGACCGGTCACCAGTTCGACTATGTCGGACATGATCCGGTTCAGCTCAAAATCCTTCGGCGTGTAAACCTTGGCCACGCCCAGTTCTGAAAGCCGCACCGCGTCCTCTTCCGGGATAATGCCGCCGGCGATCACCGGGACACGATCAAGACCCGCCTCCGAGCGCAGCCGCAGGAATTTCTCGATCAGCGGCAGGTGAGACCCCGACAGGATCGACAGACCCACGATATGCACATCCTCTGCCTGCGCTTTTTTCAGCAGGGCTGCGGGTGTCATGCGGATGCCCTCGTAAAACACCTTCATACCGCAGTCGCGGGCGCGGACCGCGATTTGTTCCGCGCCGTTGGAATGCCCGTCAAGGCCCGGCTTGCCAACCAGAAAGCGGATCGGCGTCCCAAGGCTGGCCGCCGCGCCAGCGACGGTTTCGCGGATCTCATCCAGCCCCTCAGCCGCGTTGGACATCGCGGTGCCGATACCGGTGGGCGCGCGGTATTCGCCGAAACAGGCGCGCATCGTGCTGGCCCATTCGCCGGTTGTTGCGCCCGCCTTTGCCGCCGCGATGGAGGCAGGCATGACGTTTTCCCCTGCTTCCGCTGCGGCCTTCAGGGCCGACAGCACCCCACTCACCGCCGCCTCGTTGCGTGTCGCACGCCAGTCCTGCAGGCGTTTGATCTGATCTTCCTCGACCGCCGGGTCTACGGTTAGGATGCCTTCGCCCTCAGTCAACGGGCTGGGGGCGCTGTCCAGATGCCGATTCACGCCGATCACCGGCGTTACCCCGGTCTCGATCCGCGACAGGCGCGCCGCATTGGCAGCGACCAATTGCGCTTTCATATAGTCGATGGCCGCCACCGCGCCGCCCATCTTTTCGATCTGGGCCAGTTCGTCCAGCGTTGCGGCCTTCATCTCGGCCACCTTGGCCTCCACCACCGGGTTGCCGTCGAACAGATCGCCATATTCCAGAAGGTCGGTCTCCAGCGCCAGAACCTGCTGCACCTGACAGGAACAACCTAGAACACGCACCGTTTGTTTCTGTACTGGATGAATTAGAGGAATGGGAGGCTTTTCTCAAGTCTGACCCGGAGGTTATCCGCAAGCTTCGTGCGTTTGTCGAGGCTTCGGGTGGTATTGAAACTGCTCAGAAAATTGATCCTGCCCCGCATCTTAGCCGTTCCCGTTCTCGGGGTCCGTCGCTATGAGTTTGGCCCGACACGAATTTGATCAAGTTGTTAACGGAACAAAAACGCACGCGCCCTCGAAACCGCTAGGGCGTAAAACGACACGTGATTGCCCGCGTGTGACATTGCGGTTTTCAGAGGCTGACTACGCGAAGCTGAGAGACTTGGCGGATGGTATGGCGCTGAGCACATTTATCCGTGCCAGAGCTTTGTCTGATGAATTGCCAAAACGTCGCGGTCCCAAGGCCGCGCCGATTCAGGATCAAGCGGCGCTGGCGCAAGTCCTCGCCTTGTTGGGTCAATCTCGGATAGCCAACAATCTCAACCAACTGGCCTATCACGCCAACATCGGCGCGTTATCGATTGAACCTGCGGAACAGGAGCAGATCAACGAGGCTTATGCCTATGTCGGACAGATGCGCGCGCTGCTTCTTCGAGCTTTAGGCAAACGGGTATGATCCTGAAAGGCAATCAGCGGGGTCATGGTCGCGCGTTGGCGCTGCATCTCATGAATGCAAGCGACAACGAGCATGTGACGCTACACGAGTTGCGCGGGTTTCTGGCGGATGATCTTCTTGGGGCCTTTCAAGAAGCGGAGGCAATCTCTTCTGGAACAAAATGTCGACAGTATTTGTTTTCCTTGTCGCTCAACCCGCCGCAGCCCGAAACTGTCCCTATAGAGGTCTTTGAACGGGCCATTGCTGAGATCGAGCGTCGGCTGGGCCTGTCCGGCCAGCCCCGCGCGATTGTTTTTCATGAAAAGAATGGCCGCCGCCACGCCCATTGTGTCTGGTCTCGCATTGACGCAGCGCAAATGAAAGCCATCAATCTGGCGCATACCAAATACCGCCTGCGGGATATGTCTCGGGACCTTTACATGGAACATGGCTGGGACATGCCCGCCGGGTTGCGCAATCCTGAGGACCGCGATCCGCTGAATTACGGGCTGACGGAGGCGTCACAATCCAAACGGGTCAAACGCGACCCCAGGGAGTTGAAAGCTCTCTTCGCCCAAAGCTGGGAGATATCGGACTCAAAGGAGGCCTTTGCCGCCGCCCTGCGGGACCACGGCTTTGTCCTCGCGCGCGGGAGCCGCCGTGGATTTGTCGCTATTGATGCTCGCGGCGAGGTCTATTCGCTCTCGCGCTGGTGTGGCGTCAAAACCAAAGACCTGCGTGCGCGCCTTGGCGATCAGAATGATCTGCCGAACGTTCAAGATGCAATTGAGTTTTGGAATGCGCAGGTTCTCAATAATGGCCAAACGAGCATTGCAGATGAAGCCATTCCAAAGGCACGGCGAGACTTTGAAACCCAGCTCTCTGAACTGGTCAGCAGACAGCGCAAAGAGCGCACCGATCTGGAAGAGGCTTTGGAAACTCGTCGGCTTGATCATACGAAAGCAACTCAGAAACGATTGCCCAATGGGTTGAAAGCAACTTGGGCGAAGCTGACGGGTCAATATCAAATTGTCGTGGATGACATTGCCCGCGACGCGGAAATGCTCGCTCGCACCCAACAATCCGAACGCGAGGTTCTGATCCGCAGCCATTTGGCAGAGCGTCGATCCCTGGAGCGCGAGTGGCAGGCACGTCAGGACCACAACGTACTGTGGCAGGAATTCGAGGCCGTCGCCCATGATGGTAGCCTTTCTGTCGATCCACGTCAGTTTTTGGTTTTGCCGTCAGACAATCTGCCCCCATTCACACGAGAGAAATTGCTAGATCAGCCGGACCTGATCTTGGATCACATATCTGAGCGCCAAGCCCAATTCACCCAAACCGACATTCTGCGGGCACTCTCTGGTCAGATTGACGATCCGGTGCAATTGCGCTTCGTCGCCGATCTGGCCCTACGGTCGGATAAGCTGGTCGCTCTGGTGAGCGATGATGGCGAAATCCGCTACACCACGCGCGATTTCCAGGCCGCTGAAAATCACCTTGTCGGCTTGGCGACCGCGATGGCCGACGCAAAAGGCTTTCGCGTATCGAAACCTCACATTGACCGAGCCATCCATCGCCAGAACAAAGCCTTGCGCAAATCCGTCGACGCAGAACTGAGCGATGAACAGATCGCAGCCATCCGCCATGTTCTGAAGCCAAGCCAGCTTTCCGCCGTCGTCGGACTGGCTGGAGCTGGGAAAAGCACCTTGTTATCCGTGGCGCGTGAGGCTTGGCAGTTGCAAGGCTACAAAGTTTATGGGGCCGCCCTGGCCGGGAAAGCTGCGGATGGGTTGCAAAGCGCATCCGGCATTGAAAGCCGCACGCTTGCATCTCTGGAAACCAGTTGGAAGGCGGGCTATGAGCCGATTGAACGCGGCTCCATTCTTGTCATTGACGAGGTTGGCATGGTTGGCACGCGGCAATTGGCGCGAGTAACCACTGAGCTTCAAAAACGCGATTGCAAGTTGGTTCTGGTCGGTGATCCTGACCAATTGCAACCGATTGAAGCGGGCACGCCCTTCCGTGATCTGCTTAGCCACATTGATGCTGCAAAGCTTACTGAAATCCGTCGCCAGCAGTCAGATTGGCAGAAACAGGCGTCAGTGTCACTTGCGCGCGGCGATACGAATGCGGCCTTTGCAGGCTATTCTGAGCACGGACGAGTTCAAATGGATTATGACAACCAAGACGCGGCTATCGCTGCCTTGGCTGAGGATTACTGGGTACACCGTACCATCAATGAGGATTCCTCCAGCCGTTTGGCCTTGGCGCATCGTCGCCGGGATGTATTCAAGATCAACCAGTCTATTCGCGCCTTGCGCAAATCTGAGGGCGAGCTGGAGAATGAGATTCTCTTTGATACCGAAACCGGCCCACGTGCCTTCGCCGCTGGCGACCGGATTGTGCTAACGCGTAATAACGCGGTGCTGGATGTTCGCAATGGTATGCTGGGTACGGTTGAGCATGTGGACGAGGCCCAGATCACAATCCACCTAGATGCCGCTGACGGCAGTCTTGCGCGCCAGGTGAAACTTTCACCTTCGGATTATCCCGCGATTGATCATGGCTACGCCACGACGATCCACAAATCCCAAGGCGCGACGGTGGATCAGGCCTTTGTCCTGGGCAGCCGGACTATGGATCAGCATCTCGCCTATGTGGCCATGACGCGCCATAAAGCTGATATGAGTTTCTATGCCTCCAAGGAAGACTTGCCAAAATTCTGCAGACAGGTGAGTCAAACTGACCTCGATGATCGGCGCGAGCAACTCCCCCGCTATCGTCGATAGATTTTTGACCAACCATAGAGATTCTGACCGGCTATGGAAACGTGGGCGCTTGCATGGCAGCTACTCGTTCCGTGATCAGCGACCCGGACGAGGTCGGCCCGTGCGCGGGCGGTGTTGCCGCTGCCAACTCTGCGTCTACATCGCCAGGGTCTAACCCTTCGACATGTGCCGCGACGGCAGGCGGCATGCTTTCCATGAGATCGGCTTCCATGGCCTCAAGCTCATCAAGAGATATCTCACCACCTTCGATCTCGACACGGGCGGTATCCAGTTTTTTCTGATATTCGAGGATATCCTGGCGTTCCTGAACCAGCGCGTCACGCTCAGCCAGTTTAGCACTGAACGCCTCCCATGTCGGCGCTGCGGGATCAATGAGATCGGGTGCAATGACACTATCAGAGACTTCCGCGCCAAATTCGTCAAAGACTTGTGTGCCGTCTTCCGTGCGAAACACCCGTCTGCCATCTTCCAGAACATGCGCACGGCCCAACATGGCGTCGATATCGGCAGTCACGAGGTCCATAAGCTCTTCGTTGCGCATCAAGGCTTTGACCACGGCCACATCGTAGTTGGTGAGTGTGGCTTCAAAAGCTGCAATGCGTTCCGGTGGGGCTGGCGCGGACAATAGGACCGCACTGGCAAAGGCGGAGAGCGCCTCTTCGGCACGATCTTCCATCTCTTCGCGCTTCTCGCGGGCTTGACGATTGCGCAGTGCCTCGCGGCCTCGTCGCTGTTCCGCCTCAATCCTGTGCCGCTTGTCTGTTGCTTCAAATCTGTGTCTGAGTGCGAGCATTATCCCCCGCAATCCTGTTTGATCATGACATAGAGAAGCGCTGCTGCTGGCTTATCCGGGTGACGCGCAAACCACTCCTCGACCAGCGGCAAAGGCTGGCTGTTTGGCCCAAAGAACCAATTGTTGATGCAGGCCGTGCCGGAAGCATCAGGCTTGTCCAAGAGCCATCGTGCCTGCGCCAGTCCTGAGACAACGCCAGCCACATATCCAAATCGCTGATCTTCATTCATCTTGTTCATCACCTCATCTGCCGTCAAAGCCGACAGTGGCCCCGCCGATGAGGTGATGAACCCCATACCCAGAATTATGCCTGAAACCCATGAAGATTTGGTTAATTTTGCCTGAATTTGACCCCACATAATCGATCATTCCTGTGGGATTTGAATATCTTAGCTTGATTTTGCTATAATGATAGAAGATTAACGAAAAACCGAGGGTTTGGGCGGTTTCCATAAGAAATCAGCCCGCCCTCAGACCTTAGCGCGGAAAGGATCCTTTGTGTTGGCAGGTTTTTGCCACGGGTCCCGGCTAAGGCATTGAAGATTATGAAATTAGGCTATTTGCGTGTCAGCACAGAGGATCAGAAACCGGATCGGCAGATCGAGGCCCTGCGGCCTATCTGCGATGAGCTGCATGTGGAAAAGCTCTCGGCGGTCGCCAAGTCCCGCCCGGTATTTGAGACGGTGCTGGACAGTCTTAGACCAGGTGACACCCTGGTGGTTTGGAGCCTGGATCGTGCGTTCAGGAATACAAAAGATGCTCTGATCCATGCGGATCGTCTCAAGGAACGGGGGATAAACTTCCAGATCGTCAGCCTTGGCGTTGATACTGCCACGGCGGATGGGCGGCTGGCGTTTACAATGGTTGCTGCTGTCGCAGAACATGAACGCAATCGCCTCTCGGAACGCACCAAACAAGGTCTGGCCGTAGCCCGCAAGAATGGCAAACGACTTGGACCACCGCCCAAACTCTCGGAGCGGCAGGTCAGGAACGCCATAAAGCGACTTGATCGTGGTGAGCTGCGCAAGGATGTGGCAAAATACTATGGTGTGCATCCATGGACGCTGACGCGCTCAATCCGGCGGCTCAAGGGCAGAGGACACGAGCGGTAGCCCATTCGGTCATTAAACCGGACAAGCTAGATGCGCTATGCACGCTTTGAAGTTCTGCAAACATATGGTAATGTTGATAAAGATGGAAAGGAAAACCGGACAAGAAACCGGCCAAATTGCAGGCACATGACACTTCGAGATGATGGCGAAACCATAGGAATGTTCGAACCGCTGATGGTGAGCGAGAGCTCTCCGCATCGCGCGGAACTGAATGATTTGGCTCTGGAACTGGCCACGAAGTCTGCTGCCTTCCGCGCGTCTTTGCCTACCTCCATAGCAGACGCACTGGCCGCATTGATCCGGTCGATGAATTGCTATTACAGCAACTTGATCGAAGGCCACCATACCCACCCTGTGGATATCGAACGCGCCTTGAAAGATGATTACAGCAGCGATCCTGAACAGCGCGATCTGCAACTGGAGGCCAAGGCGCATATTGCGGTGCAGACATGGATCGACGAAGGCGGGATTGATGGACGCGCGACTGCGCCGGATACCGTTTTGGAACTCCACCGTCGTTTCTGTGAATTGCTGCCTGAAGAATTACTCAAAGTGGAACATCCCGCCACAGCCGAGATCATCCCCGTCATTCCCGGCAGGGTCCGCGATCATGACGTGGAGGTTGGTCGCCACGTCGCCGTCAGCCCCGGCGCTGTACTGCGTTTTTTGACCCGCATGGATGAAGCCTATGCAAGAGCGGGAAAAATCGAAAGCATCCTCGCCGCTGCCTGCGCGCATCACCGCCTGCTCTGGGTTCACCCGTTCCTGGACGG
The DNA here is from genome assembly GCF_054457435.1 of Halovulum sp. GXIMD14793. NCBI lineage: Bacteria > Pseudomonadati > Pseudomonadota > Alphaproteobacteria > Rhodobacterales > Paracoccaceae > Halovulum > Halovulum sp. GXIMD14793. The sequence continues at coordinate 59,979 of NZ_JBTLNE010000013.1, forward strand.
CAATGGCCGTGTGGCACGGCTGATGTCATACGCCATGCTGCGTGAAGCTCTGGACACAAAAGGCCTTTGGTCGGTGGCACGTGGTCTTGCTCGCAATGAGGCGGATTACAAACGTCATCTCATGGCCTGTGATGCACCGTGTAAGGGAGATCGCGACGGGCGCGGCACACTCTCAGAATCCGCACTTGCGGCCTTCACCCGCTTCTTTCTGCAATGCTGCATTGACCAGGTGACATTCATGGAGGGCCTTATGAAACCAGAGCGCTTGCGTGATCGCATTCTCATCTGGGCCGAGGAAGAAATGCGCAGCGGAAATCTGCCTGCCAAGTCTGACACCGTGCTCAAAGCGGTTCTCCTGCAAGGCGATCTCCCGCGCGCAGATGTGGTCACTCTTCTTGGCACAACAGACCGCTCCGCACGACGTGTGACATCTGCTCTTATCGATAGCGGAGCGCTCGCTTCCGCAAGTACCCGCGCGCCCTTGCAACTCGCCTTCCCCGCCAAACTCGCAGGTAGGTGGATGCCGGGGCTCTTTCCGGAGATGTGAAGTCAGACCTATCTATTTCAACCTAGGGGCGAATACTTATTGATAGCGAATTACCTACGACGCGCTTCCAAATTTGGTGGCCCTTCGGTTAGCCTGAAGAGAAAGCCTCTCGGAGCAGCAATTAAATCCAGGGTTTCAAATTTCGAAATATCTGGGTGGCGTTTTTGTGCACGTCATGGTTAAAACTCATTGTTTCATTAGTCGTTTAAGAGAGGGCAAGGTATGAATGGTGGGCGTGGATCATCTGTTCCAGAGATTGATCTCAACGCGCTTGATCATCTTGTTGAAGTTGCAAAATTTCACGGTCTGTCGGCAGATCGTGGACGTATCAATTTTGAATATTCTGTTGGTGAGGAACCGCTCACGGAACTTCGCTTTCTGCGGATCGCCCAAGACCTGGGGCTTGAGGTCTCTTCGAAGCGATTATCGTGGCGTAAACTGAGGCGACTAGGCCAAGCATATCCAGTTATCTTGGTCCTCAATTCGGGCGAGACATTTTTGCTCTCGGGTTTCGAGCATGATGAAGAAAGTGGGGTGGATTATGTCTTGGCCGTTCGCAAGGACGATGAGACCAACCAGTTTCATCATGAGCCGATTGCACGTGATGATTTAGAGAGCGGCTGGAAAGGAACAGTTTACCTCTTCAAGAAGGCCAACCTTGACCATGCCACTGAAGGTGAGTTTAGCCTGAAGTGGTTTGTCCGTGAGGCTATGCGCCAGAAAGTGCTTTTTGCCGAGATCATCATGGTGGCGATGATGATCCATTTCACGGGACTGGCCGTGCCGCTGTTTTTCCAGATCACCGTTGACAAGGTGCTGGTGCACGAAAGCTTTCAGACGCTGAATGTGCTGGCCGTCGCCGTGATTATCGTTCTGCTTTTTCAGGGTGTGTTCAATTTTCTACGCGATTATCTTCTGGCATTTGCGACATCCAAAATCGACATGCGCACAGCGACACGCACTTTTGGTCACTTGGTGCGGCTGCCGCTTGGGTTCTTTCAGCGCTCAACTGCGGGTGTGCTCACCAAGCATATGCAACAGACGGATGAAATCCGCGAATTTCTGACGGGCAATGTGCTGGAAACCGCGCTGGATGCCACCGCGCTTATCGTGTTTATTCCGCTCCTGTTTCTCTACAGTTGGCAGCTCGGCTTTATAGTCCTCGGCTTCTCTCTCTTGATCGCATTGGTGATCGCGGGGATGATCCGGCCGTTCTATAACGCTTTGATGCGTCTGTACGCAGCCGAGGGAGAACGGCAGTCGCTTCTTGTTGAGAGCATTCACGGTATTTCAACAATCAAAAGCCTTGCCCTTGAGCCGCGCCGTAACCGTGTTTGGGACAACAGCTCTGCTCAATCTGTCCGCACCAATTTTCGTGTCGATAAGCTTGGCACTATTGCGGAAAGTGTTGTCGAGACCCTTGAGCAACTTATGTCTGTCGCGATTTTGTTTGTTGGTGCGCACATGGTGTTCCAGGGAGAATTGACAGTCGGCAAGCTGATCGCTTTCAAGATGCTTTCTGGGAATGTGAGCCAACCCTTGATCAAAATCGTGGAGATGATCCACGAATATCAAAAAGCGCGCCTCGCCGTAAAAATGCTTGGCAACATCATGAATGCCAAAACCGAGAACAATGCAGAATCTCAGACAACGACACCAAAAATCACCGGTGAAATCTCCTTTGAAGACGTGGCATTTTATTATGATGGCGCAGAGAAACCAGCGCTCAAAGACATATCCTTCAAGATAGACGAAGGCGAGATCATTGGGATTGTTGGCGAAAGCGGCTCCGGCAAATCGACACTCGCCCGCCTTGTTCAAGGTCTTTATCCGGCAAACACTGGCACGATCCGGTTGAACGGTTCCGACATCCGCGAAATTGATTTGGCGCATTTGCGGCAATCGGTTGGGATCGTCCTTCAAGAGAACTTTCTGTTCCGGGGCACTGTCCGTGAGAACATCGCTTTGACGGTCTCGGATGCGCCGCTTGATGATATCAAGAATGCAGCGCGTATGGCCGGAGCCGCCAATTTTATCGAAGAATTGCCATCCCGCTTTGATACCCTGCTTGAGGAAAATGCGACCAACCTCTCTGGCGGCCAGCGGCAGAGGCTTGCCATCGCACGGGCGTTACTGCGCAACCCACATCTCCTTATTTTCGATGAAGCGACCTCTGCGCTAGATGTGGAATCTGAGACCATCATTCAAGAAAATCTCAAGGATATCGCAGATGGGCGCACCATGCTCATCATCGCTCACCGGCTGTCCACGTTGCATGAGGCCAACCGTATTCTCGTTATGAACAAGGGGAAGGTCGAAGCATTTGCGCCGCGTGAAGAACTGCTTGATCCAGACGGCCCAAACAGCTCTCCAACATTCCAGCGGATGTGGGACATCCAAGTGAAAAACGCCATGGGAGCCGATCATGTCTGATCCCTTTGGATATCGCACAACATCGGAGTTGGTTCAGGACACTAATGATCGTCCTAAAAAGGTAGATCGCTTGGCTGTGCCCTTTCAGCCAGATGCGGTTGAGGTTGAACTGCGTCGCCTTCCCTTCACAGCGCGCTTTGCGCTCTACACTATCCTTTTCCTACTGGTGTCGGCTATCGCTTGGGCTTGGTGGGCTGAGATTGATCGCACGGTCACGGCGCGTGGCAAACTGATTAGCCAGTCTAGAACGGTTGTGAAACAGCCCTATCGATCTTCAGTCATTCGCAGTTTGAATGTTCGCCCAGGAGATGTTGTCGCCCGGGGCGATATGATCGCATCCCTTGATCCAACGCTCACGCAGGCGGACCAAGGTCAGATACAGTCTCGTATTCTGCGCCTTCAAGCAGAATGGGACCGCCTTGAAGCCGAACGTCTCGGCACCACGTTCACACCTGAAAGCCCGGACCTTCCTGCTTACGCTTTGCAAATAGGTGTCTTTGATGAAAGGCGCGCTGAGAACAAGGCCGCTCTTGATGGGTTTGCTGCTCGCATCGAGGCTTTGGGTGCGCAATACAACATAGCAGCGGCGCAGGAAGCGCAAATTGACGCGCAACTTCGCCTCGCTCGACAAAAACTTGAGACGGCAGCCCATCTGGCGCAAAGCAATATTACATCTGAGATCAAACGCCAGGAAGCGGAAGCCGAAGTTGCGCGTCTTGAAGCCGCAAAAGTCGAGAAAGCCGAAGAACAGCAACGTTACCTGAAGCAACAAGCGGTCGTCGAAGCGGAGCGACGTCAATATCAGACAGGTATCGCCCGCCAGATCGCAGATCGTAGGCTCGCGCTTACGAATGAGATCGAACAACTTGAGTTTGAGCTTCAGAAAGCTCAGCGGTTCTCTGATTTCGATGTTTTTGTTGCTGAATCAGATGGCATCGTTATGGATGTAACCAAAAAATCCGTCGGCTCTGTTGTGGAAGCCGCTGAAGTACTCTTCACGCTTGTCCCGATTGACGAGGGCCTCGACATTGAACTTGAGCTGACGGCACGTGACATTGGCTGGGTTGTTGTCGGCCAACCCGTTCGCATCAAGCTGGACCCATTTCCTTTCCAGCGTCACGGCACTCTTGAAGGCACGCTCACCTCTATCAGTCCCGATGCGTTTCAGCGGCAAGTCAGTGGGCGCACGCAGGTGTATTATCAGGCCCGTGTATCGGTTGGCCGAAACAATCTGCGCAATTTACCGGATGGCTTTAGCCTGCTTCCAGGCATCACAACGACCGCTGAAATCCGGATCGGCAAGCGGACTGTACTCTCTTACATCACCGACCCGTTTCACAAAGCGCTTGATGAAAGCTTGAAGGAACCCACGTGATGCGGCGTGTGCGAAAAAACCTGATCAACAGAGCGCCAAAGGCCAAAACTGACGTTCCCATGGAAGAGGCTTTAAAAGCACGTGAGGCCAACCTCCTTGGTAAAAACGGTATCTTGCATGGTGAAGATCGCTATCTTGCCAAGGCGGAACTCGACGATCTCGTTCTTCCAATTAACAACCTCTCGCCTACAACCCGCGCGCAACTTGAGGAACAGATCGGCCCGCTAGATGCATTGCAGGCAGGCAATGGCGGAGAATTAAACGTCTCTGCGCTTCAGCAAAATGGGCTAGGTCTCGCCGAGACATCCGACATTCCTGCGCTGCTGACCCTCGGCTCGCAAATGCACGCCGAAACCGTTTATCGCGACATATCGTTCAGCTCGGGAGTATTTGAAGCCCACATCGAAGTTTATCTCTCCAACAGGCAAAACCACCAAATTTTCGTTCACAAGAAGGATGGACGATTGCAGGGAGCGCTCTTTGCTAAAGCTTCTCCTTATTTTTTCTCCGATGAATGGATCGTCTCAGAGGACCTCTTCTATATTTACCCCGTAGATCGCTCCTATCGCATTGCGCGTAAGTTCATCACCGCTTTTGAAGTCTGGGCGAGAACTCTTGGTGCTGTTGAATGCTGCCTGTCGATCTCAACGGGCCATGACATCAACCGCATCGGTCGTCTTTATGAAGCGTCTGGCTACACGGCGGTTGGTGGCGTCTACAAGAAAGCAACTCGGGGTTGACGGCGAAAAGTCTGCGTGATTAATTCTTGGTTAATCGGGAGATGAATTTTCCCAACCGGTTTCATTTGTTGCGGGGGTTAAATGACGATGTCATTCCAAGAAAGAAATATTATCCACGTCACCGATGGTGAAGTGATTGTATCAAGAGATAATATAAGCGAAAAATTGATCGCTGCTATCGAGGCGGAAACCGGTCATGACATCGCTTCAATGACGGTTGGTCACGATGATGCGCAACTCAATCCCGAATCCGGTCTGAATGCTTTCTGTGGTGGAGGCGGCGGTGGCGGTGGGAGCCGTTCACGCTCCTCATCTCGGTCTCGTTCGTCCTCGCGCAGCAGATCGCGCTCTTCCTCGCGCTCACGGTCTTCAAGCCGGTCACGCTCGGTGTCGCGTTCGCGTAGTACTACCAGCTCGCGCAGCCGCGCTTCGTCCTCCCGTTCCCGGTCGCGCAGCTACAGCTCTTCCCGCTCGCGTTCACGTTCCACTACATCGCGCAGCCGCAGCACTTCACGCAGCCGTTCGTCATCTCGCATGAGCCGTGCACAGGCTTCACGTTATACATCATCCATGCGGACATCCCGTTCACGCTCAACAAGCCGTGCACGATCCACATCGCGTTCTTACAGCTCGCGCAGCCGTACAAGTTCACGCAGTCGGGCAACGTCGCGCTCCCGCAGCTATAGCTCATCAAGATCACGCGCCACGTCTCGTAGCCGGGCCTCGGCAAGTCGGTCGCGCTCACGGTCTTACAGCTCACGTAGCCGTTCCTCCTCCCGTATGAGCCGTGCACAGGCATCGCGTTACACATCGTCTATGCGCACATCCCGCTCGCGTTCGTCTTCAAGATCGCGCACCGCATCCCGCTCTCGTTATACTAATTCCAGGGGCCGAAGAACTGCAGCGACATCCCGCACGCGCAGTTACAGCAGATCGCGTTCCTACAGCTCGCGCAGCAGAACCTCTTCGCGTAGCCGTTCATCATCTCGTATGAGCCGCGCTCAGGCGTCTCGCTACACATCCTCAATGCGCACCTCACGGTCACGTTACACAAATTCCCGTGGTCGCCGGACTGCCGCGACGTCGAGAACCCGGAGTTACAGCGCTTACCGCTCTCGGAGCCGTGCGACGTCTCGCATGAGCCGCGCTCAGGCGTCTCGCTACACCTCTTCAATGCGCACATCGCGGTCACGGTACACAAACCCCCGTGGTCGCCGGACCGCCGTGACATCACGGACGCGCAGCTACAGCGCTTATCGTGCACGCACGGCCAGATCGCGCTATCCCTCACGGGCTGCGAGCTACGCATCTTACCGAGCCAGAACTGCTCGGTCGCGATATCCCTCTAGAGCCACGAGTTACGCCGCATATCGCAGTCAGGTTGCGCGGACTAATAGAAACGCATTATTTCAATCGTATGCGCAAACGGGGCAAGCCGGGCCTACACAAAATGCTGCCAACTTAGCGGCCAGCGCTTTGGGTTATACGGCTTCATTCGCTGGGATTCGAGCATCTTACAATGGCGTGAGATCACGTATCGCAAATAGCAGGATGCCTACGGTGACCGCAAATAACAGGTATGGCAGCGTCTTCGAACGTCGCGTGCCGCGAGGCGCATTATCGCAGAACCTGTTTTCAACTCCGTTTAGCCGTGGACTGAGCCGAGGCACGCCTGGATATACCGGTTTCAAACCTGACGACGTGCGAGTATCGGCAACGAATGCGCGTAGTCTGAGCCTGCTCGACTCCAAAGCGGTGAACAATCTCACGATGTCAAATCAAATTCGGAATTACGGATCTGCACTACGCAGTGGGATGACCCACGTACGGACCGGCATTCCGTATTCGGTAAATTCCGTGACGATTGAACTCGGGCGTCCACGGACTGGCAACACAACAACAGTAACAAGATCGGTGGTGTCTCAGGGCTTCAATTTTGTAAACAGCCGTGGCCAACCGATTACGCCGAACGCCCGCGGTGGAATTACATATAACCATGGGATCAACTGGAGTGGTGCAGGTAGAACAGCCCTGAGTTGGGGGGGGCGTGCTCTGGCCGTTGCTGATCCGCTCGTTCACGGAGTTGTCGAGGCTAGACAAACACCGGCATCTGCACCGTGGCATGAGAGATGGACAAATGGTATCGTAGGTGCCGCCCGCCGGGTTGACAATGTCGTCTTTGCAGGCGGTGCTGGAACCCTGGCCGCTGGTGCAACCTCGCTGTCGGGACTGGGTGCCGTTGCAGTCGGCGTCACAACCGCTGTAGCTGTCGGAACAGCCTATGAGGATACCGCGGTTGATCGCTGGGTTGACCGGCAAGTGACAAGAGCAACGCCTGCAGTCTCGGCAACTTTAAGGGGCGTGGATACTGCAGGGCGGTTTGTCGGCCGCCACGTATCCACAGGTTGGTCTTCTATACGATCTGTATTCGGTGGCTCAAGTACCAACTCAAGCACCTCTCGCCCAAGCGGCGTAGTTACCGGGTCGCTCGCACCTGTCGGACGGGTCTCGTCGGCCCGCCTGCCTGGACAGAGGGGGGGGGCCATACGCCCTGGCTACGAGACAAATGCTCTGGACGTGATTGCGCATCGCAACTCTCTAATGGGAAGATAGGTACCAAAGGTCCTGTCGGACATCACGGCTTACGCAAAAATGTAGGCGCTCGATTGAAAGAGTGCCTACGTTTTTGAGCCATGTGTCACATCGACGTCACAACATGACTTTTGACTTCGACTTGTGGTGCTATTCGAGAGTACCTTCCTTACAGACCTTCTGAAAAAAAAGTGTTGGCGTCTTTCCGAGCCAAACGAACAATGTAGAGATATAATTGGGCAAATCTGCTCGTACCAAATAAGCGGCCTACACACGCCGCATTACCGCTTACTTTGAGAAAGATCTGGAACATCCACAATCTCATATGATAGAATGGAATGGGACATATATTTTCGAAAAGCACAATGAAGTCAGTCACCGACGTATACTCTATATTGGACTTTGGGTGGGATGGCTTCTCACATTGGTCGCTCACTGCGGAAGAAGCCGTAGATCTGCTTCAGGTATGGGTGAGAGATATTCCGGAAAGAGTCTCAAAGCTTCGAAATTTGATGGACTTTGATGCGCAAAGCTTAGCAGGAGATGGCTTTTTTTCTTCCGATCTTCCGGTAATCGAAAAATACCTTCTGACACAGGGTTCGCTCGAAACGAGCAAAAAGGATGGAAAGGACTACCTTGACGCGTTCTCTTTCGAAATTTGCTTGGATGCGGCGGCGGTAGTCGGACAAATGTGTATCAACTCTCATTCCGGTCTGGATTGGTCGCTCAACACCGACGTTTCGTCCGGGCCAAGGTTTCAGTCTATTGGAATAGTCTCGGCAGCCACTCAAGAACACTTTCCGATACCCATGATGATATGCGAACATGTCGAAGAGACTCTCAAACAGAGGAAGACGTTTCTGGGCGGCTTTAAGCGCCCCCGCAAGGATGTGCTGATCGATATAGTAAAATATGTCAGTTTCAGTCCTGAGACGTCAAATGCCTAGGGCAATTTACCGGTTATTGATAGGCTTGGTCCTTGTTGCTGTTTTTTCGATTAATATCTACGTTGATGGATACAGGATGTCACTCGTCCTGTCTCTGTTAGTAATTTCTTTAGCTACGGTGATAACAGCAATCGAAGTCATCAATGGATCAGAATCTTCAAGGAACAATCGACCGAAAGCACCTGGAAATATTATTCTAATTTGTGTCGCCGCATTTGGCTTGTTTTCAATAGTGAGCTACGCAATGTAGTCATCGCTCCGCCCTGCCCGTGGAAAGCTACCCTGGCATAGGGTAACTCCCGATTAACGCTGACAAGTTAAAGACAAGAGACCAACATGCCTAACGACAACATCCTCCACAACGACATTCGCGTGTTCAAATCAAGACCCGATGGTTCCGTTGTCGAAACTTCCAACACTGCGCTCACTTACCCTGGGCTAGAACGCAAAACTGTGCCCGGCAAAGCGCCGTTGGCAAATAACGTGTCAATTCACCTGCATGAGTTTTTGAAACAGCAGGGTGTCGAAAGCCATTTCGCTGAGCGTGCAGGGAAACAGGAACAAGCGGTATTCGAAACCGAGCAGTTGCCGTTTGATCTGGTAATCCGCAATCTTGCCGCTGGTGATCTGGTTTCTGACTTCGGATTAGAAAAAGGACATCGCTTTCCCGAGCCGCTTGTAGAGTTTTTCGTGCGACCAGATAGTCTGGATAAAAAACCAACGCGCGTGTCAGAAGGCCATCTGTTGGCATTTGACCTGATTGATCCTGAAGACTTGGACATCGTTAATGAAACCGCTCTTCGTATTAACGACCTGCTGACAGGTGTCTTCTTCGGTATTGGCGTTCATATGATTGATATTCGTATGGAGTTTGGCGCGCACTTTCTGGACGAGGACAACCCGCCCGTGATCATGCTCAACTCTGAACTGAGCCCCGACACAATGACACTGTGGGATATCAAGTCAGAGAAACCGCTGGATTCCAGCCTTGCTTTCACGGGCGAGGGCGTTGGACTAGATGGCTACAAAGAGATTGTACGGCGCTTCAATCTTGACTCAGCTAGCGCGACATTGAAACGTCAATCGAAATAAGTGCCCGGAAACATTCGTCGCTTAGCTGGTTTCAAAATGCAGATTCTGCGACGTCGCTGAGAGGGATGCAACGGGAGAGATATCTCCCTTGTCAAGGTGGTGGGGTCTGCCCCCACACATCTTGCGTCCGACAGTTTCTCCCCTTTTCCTCCAGCGCCAAGGTCAGCCATTCGAACTCCGGATGACCCACCACTTGGCTTCGCTCTTCTGCCACATGGTCCGAATTACCGCTAACCTCGGCATCTTGCACGGAGCAAACACTGTCGAAAAACTGGCATTTTGGCTCCCATTCTGGTATGATTGAGTCATGTTAGAAGACTTGGAAAAAGAGCTAAAATCACGCGAGGCAGCACATCTTCAGGCGCTGGAAAGCAATCCGCTTGATGCTGAGCAAATGGCGATGTTTGGAATGTTTGAGCGCGAAGGCTGGAACGACGAGGAACGCCTTGCATACATTCGGGAACGCGCGGGGAAAGTAGCGAAGGCGTCAGCTGCTGAATGAGCGACGAAGTCTATTGCTATCCGCCGGATTTCAATGTTCTGAAAAACAAGTTGAGCTTGCGCGAGGCGGACGAGCTTGACTATTTCGAGCGTGAGTTTGTCTACGCGCGCGCGATGCAGGAAATGCCCACCGGCGATTTCGACCTCGCCCATCTCTGCGCCATTCACCGTCATCTGTTTCAGGATGTTTATGACTGGGCTGGGCAGGTTCGCACGGTTGAGATTTCAAAAGGCGGCTCGCAGTTTCAGCCCAAGGCCTATATCGAGACGGGCATGACAGATGTGCATTGCCGTATTTTGGGACAGGACTATCTGCGCGGGCTATCACCTGATGAATTTTCCAAACAAGTGGGCCACATCATCGGAGATGTGAACTACGTCCACCCGTTTCGTGAGGGCAACGGGCGCACCCAGCTTTATTTCTACAAACAACTGGCCAGCCGCGCCGGACATGATGGTAAGCGTTGCATACGACCCTTCCCAGCCGGGCTTCCTGATCTAGCACATAAGAGGTACAGTGGCGCTACGCGCCACAAAGCGGAGCAAAAGAATTGGTCATGTCCGGCCCATTCCTTCAATTCGCTAAACCACCCAATCGCTACGGTGCCGTCCGTCAAACCCGACATTCGCTGCGAGCGCAAAGGCTGGTATGCGCCAGCTCAAGCAACTCAGATTCCGTGGGAATGACCGTTTCGCTAACTTTCTTGGTAACTGATCTTCAAGAATCGATCTGCCTTGGTGAAACGCGCCCTAACTACACTCTGGAGTGCAGTCATTTCATCTGGGGCGTCAGAAGAAGCACGATCTGAGTTCAACGTCAGAATGTATTGACCACGAAACTCATGCATGTGGCTCGCAATATAGTTCAAATTCCGACGTAAGGTGTCGCTGTCTACATCGAAGATATTGTCGTGCACCAAAAGCCCGAAATGCCGCTCGCTCGTGTGCTCATTTTGAAGAAGGGAGAAGTCGTATATGAAAGTCTTTTCACGCTCCACGCTGTGACTACCATCGCTATCAATCCGCAGTGAAATCTCTACCACCTGCTTCTTTGGAGTTGTGATGTACTTAAACGACGCCTGACGGTTGCCCATCACGTAACCATGCATATCCAAAATCGTTCGTTCAAAGCTTTCTTTGACCGTTTCCGCATCGTCGATACTAGATTGAAGCCTTTGAAGTTCGATGTCCTTGTCGAGCTGCTGCTCCCGCTTCTGAGATATTGCTGTGTCGTAACCAGTGATGAAGCTTCTCAAGTCCGATAGCTGATCCGACTTTTCCTGATACGTCGCAAAAGTCTGTTTTAACGTTCGAAGAGCGCCAGTCTGATCCAGCAACTTTAGTCGTTTTTGGTAGTCACGATCTTGAACCTTAAGCGCAGACCTAACCTCTTTTAGTTCACGCTCTAAATCAGCACGACGGGTGTAAATCACTTCATTTTGGAAGCGGTAAATTCGTTGCTTGAATTCTTGAAGTTGGCTGAAATCACGCGAAACTGACCTGCCCCCCGAGGCTCCCTCATTCATAACGAGAGTCTGCGGGTCTGGTTTTCATATTCGTTGGTTTCGTTTTGGGCAAGCGCGCCGGGCGCGGAGCCCTCAAATTGCTCAAG